>CAJYKY010000239.1 GCA_913775005.1 uncultured Achromobacter sp. | reverse complement strand
CAGGCCGCCAGGAACGCCAGGCCGATCCGCGCAAACCGCAAGATGGCTTCCAGGCGCTGCACCCAGGCGCTGTCCAGCTGCACCAGGTCCACATGATTCCATTGCTTCCATGCCCCAGCCAGCTTGTCGGCGCGGCCGGCAAGGTTGTCGCCGTCAGCCAGCGTCACAACCACGGCGTCCGGCAGCGGGTTGCCCGGCAGCACGGCCAGGGCCTGTTGCCAGGCAGGGTTGGCGCGCAGGTCTGCCAAGGCGGCTTCCCGCCCCACGACGCGCACGGCGCGTACGTCCTGGGCGTATTCGTCCTTGATGCGCTTGGCCACGTCGGCAGCAGCACCGGCCGGCGCATCGACGCGCATGAAGACGGTGACTTCAGGCGTGACCGACATCTGCCGCGCCACTGGCTGAACCGACACCAGGATGGCGCTGCCCAGCAAGGGCAGGGCCAGCGCCAGCGCCATGACCAGCAAGTTGGCCAGCGACGAGAACGGCTGCTTGACCAGCCGGCGCACGGTGACCATCAACGCATAGCGGTGTTGCCGCAACCAGGCGTTCATGACGAGGCTCCCGGGCGGCCCAGACCAGGTTCGCTGCGGCCAGCGCGCGGCGACGCATCGGGGGACGATGGCGTCTGCGCTGGCGCGTGCGAGGGTGCTTGCCCGGCGTCGGGCGGCGTGTACGTGCCGTTGGAATCGGCGAACTTGCCCGGGTCGATGCGCAAGGTGCGGGTGGCGTAGCGCGCCATGAGGTCCTGGTCGTGCGAGGCGATCAGCGTGGTGACGCCAACGCGGTTGAAGTCGCGGAACACATTCATGATGCGCTGCGCGTTGTCGTGGTCGAGGTTGGCGGTGGGTTCGTCGGCGATCAGGATCGCGGGCCGGTTGACGATGGCCCGTGCAATCGCCAGGCGCTGCTGTTCACCGCCCGACAGTTCGATCGGGTTCAGGTCTTCTTTGCCCGACAGCCCGACCTTGTCCAGCGCAGCGCGCGCACGCGCGGCGGCCGAGTCCCAGGGGTGGCCCTGAACGGCGAGCGGCAGCATCACGTTTTCGAACGCGCTTCGATCGAACAGCAGATGGGTGTCTTGCAAGATGACGCCGACGGCGCGGCGCAAGTACGGCCGGGCGCGAGCGGGCAGCTTGTCCAGCCGCTGGCCGTTGACCTGGATGGACCCCCGGCTGGCGGGTTCCAGCCCGCCGATCAGCTTGAGCAGGGTGGACTTGCCGGCGCCGGATGGCCCCGAGACGAAAACGAATTCTCCCGCGCTTACGCGGAAGTTGATGTCGGCCAGAATATTGCGGCCGCGACCATATGATTTGAATACGTGCTGGAATTCGATCATGGCGGCTGTCAGATGAAGCCGCCATAGTAACTCGGGGACAGTGAGGTGGGCGACGCCTGCAAGAGTGCGTCGGTGAAAAAGGGTTTCCATGTGACCGGTCGGACACATTTACGGCAAGACGAAATGGTTGTCGCTTGAGACCAGTCCGAATGATGAAAACTTGTCCCCGTTTTCGTATGAAAACTACGTTTGATTTCGCCAGTGTCCCTAAATTTCAAGGGAATTCCCGGATGTGCCGGCCGCTGTGTGGACGCTACCATCCGCCCCATGCGTCGGCCCAACCCGGCTCACGTAAAGCTCGCTTCATCCCACACGGAGATCACGATGAAAGTACTGAAACTCGCTGCCATTGGCGCTGCATTGTTCGCTGTTTCGGCGGCCGCCAATGCGGGCGCGACCTTCGATAACGTCAAGAAAAAAGGGTTTGTCCAGTGCGGCGTTTCAACGGGCATCCCGGGTTTCTCCATCGCCGATAGCAAGGGCGAGTACAAGGGCATCGACGTGGACATGTGCCGCGCCATCGCGTCGACGATGTTCGGCGATGCCTCCAAGGTCAAGTTCACGCCGTTGAATACGCAACAGCGCTTCACCGCGTTGCAATCCGGCGAAGTCGATGTGCTGACCCGCAACACCACCGTGACGCTGACGCGTGACACCACGCTGGGCCTGATCGGCGTCGGCGTGAACTACTACGACTCGCAAGGCGTCATGGTCTCGAAAGACCTGAACGTCAAGAGCGCCAAGGAACTGAACGGTGCCACGATCTGCGTGCAGCCGGGCACCACCACCGAACTGAACCTGGCTGACTGGTTCCGCGGCCAGAAGATCGAATTCAAGCCGGTCGTGATCGACAAGTACGACGAAATCATCCGCGCCTTCTCTGCCGGCCGCTGCGACGCCTTCACGACCGACAAGTCGCAACTGGCTTCTACCCGCACCACGCTCGAGAACCCGGACAAGTTCATCATCCTGCCGGAAGACTTCTCCAAGGAGCCGCTGGGCCCCATGGTCCGCCAGGGCGACGAACAATGGTTCAACATCGTCCGCTGGTCGCTGAACGCGATGCTGGAAGCCGAGGAATACGGCATCACCAAGGCCAACGTCGATGAAATGACCAAGAGCCCCAACCCCAACATCCAGCGCATCCTGGGCGTGACCCCGGGCATGGGCAAGAACCTGGGCGTGGACGACAAGTGGGCCTACAACATCATCAAGAACGTGGGCAACTACGGTGAAAGCTTCGAAGCCACGCTGGGCAAGAACAGCGCGATGAAGCTGGAGCGTGGTTTGAATGCGTCGTACAAGCAAGGCGGTTTGATGTACGGCTGGCCGGTGCGCTAACACACGGCTGCCCGGCAAAACGGAGCCACGAGGCTCCGTTTTGCCTAGCCCGCCACAGAGCGGGCGGCAGGAGTAGGGGGCGTGGCCTTGCCGGCGTTGCCACCCGGTGTATGACTTCTGTAGATTCATCATGACGACTTCCAACAATAAAGCCCCCTCGATTTCGGCACCCCGCCGGCGGCTGAACTGGAATGATCCCGGCGTACGTTCCGTGGTCTACCAGGTGCTTGCACTGGCGGCGGTGGCCTGGGCCGTGTGGTTCCTGGTTTCCAACACGCTTCACAACCTGTCCGTGCGCAATATCGCCACGGGTTTCGGGTTTTTGAATCGCGAAGCCGGATTTGCGATCGGTGAAACGCCCATCGCCTACAGCCCCGCAAACGATTACGGCCGCGCCATTCTGGTCGGCCTGCTCAATACGCTGCGCGTCGCTGTCATCGGCATCGTGCTTGCCACCATTCTTGGCACGTTGATCGGTATCGGCCGTCTGTCCAAGAACTGGCTGGTTGCGAAGATCACTTCGGTGTACGTCGAAGTGATGCGTAACGTGCCGCTGTTGCTGCAACTGTTCTTCTGGTACGCGCTGATCACGGAAAACATGCCGGGTCCGCGTCAGGCGCACAATCCGCTGCCCGGCGTTTTCATTTCCAATCGTGGCCTGAAGGTGCCGGGGCTGGAAGGCAATTCGCTGGACTGGATGCTGGCGGGTCTGGGGCTGGCCATCGTGGCCATCATCTTCCTGGGCCACTACGGCAAGAAGCGCCATGAAGCTACGGGCCACATGTTCCCGCTTGGCCGTTGGGCCATCGGTCTGTTGATCGGGCTGCCGTTCCTTGGCTGGCTGGTCAGCGGCGCGTCGTTGACGCTGGACATGCCGGAGCTCAAGGGCTTTAACTTCTCGGGCGGTCTGACGCTGTCGCCGGAATTTGCCGCGTTGCTGGCGGGGCTGGTGATCTACACGTCGGCGTTCATCGCCGAAGTGGTGCGCTCGGGTATCCAGGCAGTGAACAACGGCCAATGGGAAGCCGCGGGTTCGCTGGGTCTGCCGCGCTCGAAGGTGCTGCGTCTGGTGATTCTGCCGCAAGCCTTGCGCGTGATCATCCCGCCGATGACGAGCCAATACCTGAACCTGACCAAGAACAGCTCGCTGGCGGTGGCGATCGGCTATCCGGACATCGTGTCGGTGGTGAACACCACGCTGAACCAGACGGGCCAGGCCATCGAGGGCATTCTCATCATCATGGGCGCGTACCTGACGGTCAGCCTGTCGATCTCGATATTCATGAACTGGTACAACAAGCGCATCGCGCTGGTGGAGCGTTGAGATGAGCAGCACTACGCATACTCCCACCGAAGCCATGCCGCCGCCCAGCAATCACGTGGGCGCGTGGGCCTGGGTCAAAACCCGTCTGTTCTCATCGCCGCTGAACATCCTCATCACGGTACTGCTTGCGTGGTTCCTGCTGATGGCGATTCCGGCGTTGCTGGAATGGGCGTTCTTCAAGGCTGACTTCAATGCGGCCAACGCGCAGGAGTGCCGTGCTTCGGGCGGCGCTTGCTGGGCGTTCATCATCGAGAAGCACCGGCTGATCCTGTTCGGCACGTATCCGTTCGATGAGCAATGGCGTCCGCTGATCGCGACCATCATTCTGGTGGGCGTGATCATTTGCAGCGGCATCCGCTATTTCTGGAACTGGAAGCTGGCCGTTATCTGGACCGTGGGCCTGACGGCCGTGGCGCTGTTGATGTGGGGCGGCGTGTTCGGCCTGACGTACGTGGAAAACGCACGTTGGGGCGGCCTGCCGCTGACGCTGATTCTGTCGACGTTCGGCATTGCCTTTGCGTTCCCGATCGGCGTGCTGCTGGCGCTGGGCCGGCGGTCGAAGATGCCTGCCATTAAAGCGCTGTGCGTCGTGTACATCGAGCTGATCCGTGGCGTGCCGCTGATCAGCCTGCTGTTCATGTCGTCGGTGATGTTGCCGTTGTTCCTGCCGGAAGGCTTTTCCATCGACAAGCTGCTTCGCGCGCAGATCGCCATCATCATGTTCGCGGCGGCCTACATCGCGGAAACGGTGCGCGGCGGTTTGCAGGCCATTCCGAAGGGACAGTACGAGGGCGCGGATTCACTGGGTCTGAACTACTGGCAGCAGATGCGCAAGATCATCTTGCCGCAGGCGTTGAAGATCGTGATCCCGCCGCTGGTCAGCATTTTCATCGCGCTGTTCAAGGACACGTCGCTGGTGGTGATCATCGGTATCTTCGACCTGACGCTGGCGGCCAAGGCAGCCTTGTCCGATGCGGCATGGCGCGGGTTCGGCGTAGAGGCGTACCTGTTCATCTCGCTGATCTACTTCGTGTTCTGCTTTTCCATGTCCAAGTACAGTCAGGCGCTTGAAAAACGTCTTGCGACTGATCACAAACGCTAGCCACTACCGCGCGTTCGCCTTCGGGCGGGCGCGCATAGCGATATTTACGGGAGTACAGGCATGTCGGATGCCATTATTCGTTTGCAGGACGTGAACAAGTGGTACGGCCAGTTCCACGTGTTGCGCAATATCAACCTGGACGTGGCGCCAGGCGAGCGCATCGTGGTGTGCGGTCCTTCGGGGTCGGGCAAGTCCACGATGATCCGCTGCATCAACCGCCTGGAAGAGCACCAGAAGGGCCACATCATTGTGGACGGCACGGAGCTCACCAATGACTTGAAGCACATCGAGACGATCCGCAAGGACGTGGGGATGGTGTTTCAGCACTTCAATCTGTTCCCGCATCTGACGGTGCTGGAAAACCTGACGCTGGGCCCCATGTGGGTGCTGAAGAAGCCGCGTGCGGAAGCTGAGGCGACGGCGATGAAGTATCTGGAGCGCGTGCGCATTCCGGATCAGGCGAAGAAATTTCCCGGCCAGTTATCGGGTGGTCAGCAGCAGCGCGTGGCGATTGCGCGGTCGTTGTGCATGAGCCCGAAGATCATGCTGTTTGATGAGCCGACGTCGGCGCTGGATCCGGAAATGGTCAAGGAAGTGCTGGACGTGATGGTGACGCTGGCGCAGGAAAGCGGGATGACGATGATCTGCGTGACCCACGAAATGGGGTTTGCGCGCAAGGTGGCGAACCGGGTGATCTTCATGGACCGTGGCGAGATCATTGAACAGAACAACCCTGATGAGTTCTTCGATAACCCGCAGAACGAACGGACGAAGTTGTTCCTGTCTCAGATATTGCATTAATCTGCCAAAAAAACCGCCTTCGGGCGGTTTTTTATTGGATTTTGGCTTTTCAAACGCAGGATTCTGCCTTTTGGGGTGGTTTCGCTTTGTTACGCCGGGGGGCGTGCTGGGGTATGCTACGGACCGCCTTTTGATCTGGATTGAGGAGAACAACATCATGACGACCCCCCCGCGTAGCGCACTGCGCCGCAGCTTGTTGCAAGGCGCTTTGGCGTTGGCCGCGACTTTGCCTTTTGCCGCGCCCGCGCTGGCGCAAGCCACGGATTTCCCGACGAAGCCGATCCGCTTCGTGGTGCCTTACCCGCCCGGCGGCCCGCTGGATACGATGGCTCGCATGTTGGCCGAGAAGGTGCGCGGTTCGCTGGGTCAGGCGGTGATTGTGGAAAACCGGTCGGGTGCGGGTGGCAACATCGGCGCGGATCTGGTGGCGAAGGCGCCGGCGGATGGCTATACGCTCGTGATGGGCGCGGTGGCGACGCATGCGATCAATCCTTGGTTGTTTGCGAATCTGCCGTATGACCCGGTGAAGGATTTTGCGCCGGTGACGATTGTGGCGTCGGTGCCGAACGTGTTGGTGATGAACGTTGAGTTCGCTGAGAAGAACAACATCAAGACGTTGGCGGATCTGATTGACTACGCGAAGAAGAATCCGGGCAAGCTGAATTACGGTTCGGGCGGTAATGGCAGTGCCGGGCATTTGTCGGGTGAGTTGCTGAAGGCCCGGGCGGGTATCAATGTCGAGCACATTCCTTACCAGGGCGCGGCGCCGGCGCAGTTGGCGTTGCTGTCGGGGCAGTCGGATTTCATGTTCGACAATCTGGCGGCGTCGGCGCCGTTGATCAAGGACGGCAAGGTGAAGGCGTTGGCGGTGACGACGGCTAAGCGGTCGTCGTTGCTGGCGGATGTGCCGACGGTTGAGGAGTCTGGGGTCAAGGGGTTTGACCTGGGGACTTGGTTTGGCGTGTTCACGACGGGTGGAACGCCGGCGCCGGTGGTGACGAAGCTGAATAAGGCTTACGCGGATGCGATGCAACAGGCGGATGTGAAGCAGCGGCTGCTGACCATGGGGTCGGAGGCGGGGCCGATGACGTCTGAGGCGTTTGCGGAGTTTGTGAAGAGTGAGAAGGCGAAGTATCAGGAGATTGTGAAGATCTCTGGGGCTAGCTTGAATTGATGTTTTGTTGATGGGCGTCTTTTTTTTGGACGTCTGTTGAGGCGTGATGTGGATCGGGGCTTGTGGATCGGCCTCGGTTCTTTTGACGCCCGGCGCGCCGGTGTCGCGGGGCGCGCGGGGCCA
>CAJYKY010000238.1 GCA_913775005.1 uncultured Achromobacter sp. | reverse complement strand
CGCTGGCGTAGGCGGACATGTCGCGTTCGATGCGGTCGGAGCTGGCCAGGATGGCGCGCGCGTGTTCCAGCAAGGTTTCGCCGGCCTCGGTGGGTTCAACGCCCCGGCGGCGGCGCGTCAGCAGTTTGGCGCCGACCGATTCCTCCAGCTGCGCAAGGCGCTTGCTGATGGCCGACCCCACGATGTTGGCGCGCTGGCCCGCGCGCGCAATGTTGCCGGTTTCGCAAACCGAGATGAACAGCCGCAAGGTGGTGATGTCCAGATCGCGCATGATTCGCCGCTCTTGATATTCCGATCTGGAAGTTTACGCGTTCCAAAATACCGCTTGTGGGCAATTTGAGAATATCTACACTGGCGTCATCCCTGTTTCGTTTGCCGCCATGTCTTCCTCATCCTCCTTCTGCCTTCCCGCCACCGCCACCACCACCGCGATCGTGCGCGAGGTGGGCCTGCGCGATGGCCTGCAAAGCTTGCCCGTGGTGCTGCCCACGCCCACCAAGTTTGAATGGATCGACGCGGCTTATGCCGCCGGTCAACGCGAGATCGAGGTGGGCTCGTTCGTGCCGGCTCGGCTGCTGCCGCAGTTGGCGGATACCGACGCGCTGGTCATGCACGCCAAGCGCTTGCCGGGCCTGACAGTATCGGTGCTGGTGCCCAACTTGAAGGGCGCCGAGCGGGCGCTGGCCAGCGGTGCCGACTTGATGCTGGTGCCCTTGTCGGCCAGCCACGCGCACAGCCTGGCCAACCTGCGCAAGACGCCGCGAGAGGTGGTAGCCATGGTGAGCCAGATGCGCGCCGCGCGCGATGCGGCCGGATCCGCGATGTTGATCGAAGGCGGCGTCGGCACGGCGTTTGGCTGCACGCTGCAAGGCCACGTGCAGCAGGAAGACGTGTTGGCGTTAATGCAAGCCTTGCTGGATGCGGGCGCCGACCGGGTCAGCCTGGCCGACACCGTGGGCTATGCCGACCCCGCGTCGGTGCGGCGTCTGTTCGAACAGGCGCGCCACATCGCGGGCGATCAGCTGTGCTGCGCGCACTTTCACGATACGCGCGGGCTGGGCCTGGCCAATGTGCTGGCCGCGCTGGACTGCGGGGTATCGCGCTTTGACGCTTGTCTTGCCGGCATCGGCGGCTGCCCGCATGCGCCCGGCGCCAGCGGCAATGTCAGTACCGAAGACCTGGTGTTCATGCTGGAAAGCATGGGCATCGCCACGGGCGTGGATCTGGGCAAGTTGCTGGCGCTGCGCGAGGCCGCCGGCCGCTGGCTGCCCGGCCAGCCCTTGCACGGCGCGCTGTGGCGCGCCGGCCTGCCCACAACATTTCCTTCCCACGCCGGCGTTTAAGCGTTGGCCACCATCGAGCTTGCTATGTCCCACCCTGTCGATTCGCCTTCCGCCCCCCGCACCGCCGCAACGCCATCCGCCGGCGCATTGCCCTTGGCCGGCCTGCGTGTCGTGGAATTTACGCATATGGTGATGGGCCCCACCTGCGGCATGGTGCTGGCGGACCTGGGCGCCGAAGTCATCAAGGTCGAACCCGTGCACGGCGACCGCACGCGTCATCTGCTGGGCGTGGGCGCGGGCTTTTTTCCGATGTTCAACCGCAATAAGAAAAGCATCGCGCTGGACATCCAAAGCCCCGCTGGCGCCGCCGCTGCGCGCAAGCTGGCCGCCAGCGCCGACGTGGTCGCCGAGAATTTCCGGCCCGGCACCATGGCGAAGTATGGGCTGGACTACGCCTCGCTTTCGCAAGAGAACCCGAAGCTGATCTACGTCAGCCACAAAGGTTTTCTGCCCGGTCCCTACGCACTGCGCACGGCGCTGGATGAAGTCGTGCAGATGATGGGCGGCCTGGCCTATATGACGGGCCGCCCGGGCGACCCCGTGCGCGCCGGCACCAGCGTGAACGACATCATGGGCGGCATGTTTGGCGCGATCGGGGCGATGGCCGCGTTGATCCAGCGCGGCATCACCGGGCGCGGTCAGGAAGTGCAATCGGCCCTGTTTGAGAACAACGTGTTCCTGGTGGGCCAGCACATGTTGCAGTACGCGATCACCGGCCAGCCTTCGGCGCCCATGCCCGATCGCGTATCCGCATGGGCGCTGTACGACGTCTTCACCGTCAAGGACGGCGAGCAGATATTCCTGGCGGCCGTCAGCGACGCGCAGTGGATCACGTTCTGCAACGCTTTCGGGTTCGACGATCTAAAGCACGACCCGGCGCTGGCCACCAACAATGCGCGGGTGCGCATGCGGCCCACGTTGCTGGCGGAACTGCGCCAGCGTCTGGCGGGCTACGCTGCCGCAGAGCTGGCTCAGACGTTCGAGCGCATCGGCCTGCCGTTCGCGCCCATCGTCAAGCCCGAAGCGCTGTACGACGATCCGCATCTGCGCGCCACGGGCGGCTTGGCCGATATCCGTTTGCCCGATGGCGAGCGCGCCGGCCAGACGGTGGGCGCGGCGCTGTTTCCGCTGATGATGGAGGGTCATCGCCTGGGCGGGCTGCTGGCGCCGCAGCCGGCCAGACGGTGGGCGCGGCGCTGTTTCCGCTGATGATGGATGGTCATCGCCTGGGCGTGCGGCAGGATCCGCCCGTGCTGGGAGCGGATACCGACGCGCTGCTGGCCGGCCTGGGTTATGACGCCGCGCAGATTGCGACGTTGCGCGAGCAAGGGGCGATTGCCTGAACGTTTGATTCGTGTGCGGGCCTTGCGCGCCGGATGTTCGGGTGCAGGGCGAGCAGGAAGTTGCTGTAGGGAAACGGCCGCGTCAGTCGGCTGACCTTGAACCCATAGGAGACAAACATGAACCATCAACGTGCGGGTTGGAGCCGCCGGCAGGTGCTGGGAGCGCTGGGCGCTTCAATGTTGGCCGCACCGGCCTTGTCGTGGGCGCAAAGCGAGCGCCCGGTGAAATTCATCTTGCCCGTGGGTGTCGGGTCAGGCGTGGACACAATCACGCGTGCCGCCGGTCCGGCGCTGTCTACGGCGCTGGGTCACACGGTGGTGGTGGAAAACCAGCCCGGCGCAGGCGGCATCGTCGGCACGTCGGCATTAGTGCGATCCACGCCGGATGGCTACACGCTGAGCATGCTGTCGAACAATCATGTGATCTTTCCCAGCGTGTACAAGTCTTTGCCGTTCGATCCGCTGAACGACATCACGCCGATCAGCATGGTGGGCATGACGCCGTTTCTGCTGGTGGCCAATCCGAAGAACGTGGCGGCCAGGGATATCAAAGGGCTGACGGCGTTGCTGACCGCGCAGCCGGCCCGCTACAACTATGCCTCGTCGGGAAATGGCACGATCTTGCACCTGGCCGCTGAAATGTATGTTCAGCAGGCCGGCGTAAAAGCGCGTCATATTCCCTACAAAGGCGTGGGGCCGATGATGGCCGACCTGATTGGCGGGCAGGTGGATTTCGGCGTGCTGTCTTTGCCCTCGGTGCTGCCGCAAATCAAAAGCGGGGCGCTGGTAGCGCTGGGCGCCTGTGGCGGCGAGCGGATGGCGGCATTGCCCGATCTGCCCACCGTGCGCGAGCAAGGGCTGCCTGACTATGAAATTGGCGGTTGGTTTGCGGCGGCCGGCCCGGCGAAGTTGCCGCCCGCCGAAGTGCGCCGTATCTACGACGCGCTGGGGCGGGCTTTCAATGCACCGGAGGTCAAGACGGCCATGGCCACGCAGAACAACAAGATTGTGTTGATGCCGCCTGAGCAGACCGTCAGTTACTTCCGTTCCGAAATGGCGAAGTACGCAGCCGTGGTCAAGGGCGCAGGCCTGGAACTGATGTAGGCAAGGTGCGCGGCAGACCGGTGGAACGGGGGCGCGGCGGATCAGCTGCCGTTCTGGTCCGCCGCTTTCAACAAGCCATATAGCTTGTCTTTCAGCAGCAGCTTTTCCTTTTTCAGCACTTCAATGTTCACGCCAGCTGTTGGCACGATGCCGTCTTCCATGTTCTGGATTTCCTGATCCAGGTCGTTATGACGCTGGAACAACGCCGAGAAATGCGCATTCTCGGATTTCAACTGGGTGATGAGTTGGCGATATTCAGGGAACATTGGGGCCTCTCTGTAGTGAACCAATTGACAGAAACGACGGCGCGCCGGTTGCGACGCGCGACGGCGTCTGTGCCATGACACGCCAACGCCCGCGCCTTGTCAACCGAGGCAATGCGGGGCGTCCATTGAGGATTTGACGCGCCGCAAGCGCGTGCCAAGGGGGGCAGACGGGCATCCCCGAACGCCGACTCTGTTGTGCATGCTCACGTTTGATTACATGACGGTTGCAACCCGGCGATACACTCGCTTCCCCGTCGTGACCATATGAGTGACATGAAACAACGCGCGCCTATTTACCGTCAGGTCTTTGATCTGTTCAGACAGGACGGACGTATCCATCGGGGTACCGGCATGATGAGCGGCGTGATTGCGCTGTTCCTGGCGATTCTGTCAGTGCTGGGCGTGCTGGCATTTCACTTCCCCGCGTACCTGACCACGCCGGAGCTGCGCAGTTTCTATTCCGTTGAAGCCATGCGCACCTTGCTGTTTTCGGCGTTGCTGGTGTCGGGCTCGATCGCGTTGGCCAACACGGTGCTGGGCCGCCAGCGCTGGCTGAATATTTCCGCCTTTGTGCTGGTGTGTTGCGCGGTAGCGGCGGGCGGCAG
>CAJYKY010000237.1 GCA_913775005.1 uncultured Achromobacter sp. | reverse complement strand
CGCCACCCCCGCGACCTGTCTCACGTCACCGCCTTCGCGCATCTGCTGGTCGACATGGCGGCGTTGTCGTGGATGGTGGGCTGGAGCGGCGGCCTCAGCAACCCATTCGGCATGATGTTCCTGATCCTGACCGCGCTGGCGGCCCTGGCGCTGCCGCGCAACTGGGCGCTGGCGGCGGCGGTGGCGGGCATTTCGGGCTACGCGGCCGCGGCCATCTTCGGCCAGCCGCTGCGCGGCGACGTCGATACCCATTCCCTGCTGCTGTGGGGCCTGGGCGCCAATTTCCTGATTTCGGTCGTCGTGGTGCTGGTGTTTTCAACCCGCCTGGCCGCCGACCTGCGCGCCCGCGAACGGGAACTGGCCCGGCTGCGCGAACGCTTCACGCGCAACGAGGGCATCGTCGCCTTGGCCACGCACGCCGCCGCGATGGCGCATGAATTGAACACCCCCTTGGCCACCATGACCCTGCTGGCCGACGAGATCGCCGCCGAAGTCAAAGACGAAGACCTGCGCGAAGATGTGGCCACGCTGAGCCAATTGTTGGCGCTGTGCCGGGAACGCATCCGCAATCTGGCTGTCCCAACCGCCGTGGATCTGGTGCGAGTGGTGGGCCAGTGGCGCTTGATCCGGCCCACCATCGACCTGCAACGCTCGGGCGCGCTGCCGACCAGCCTGCGGGTCGATCCGGCCATCGCCCATTTGTTACAGGCGCTGCTGAACAACGCCGCCGACGCCGGCGAGGCCGCCGACGCCCCGCGCGTGGACCTGCATCTGGAATATGGCTATGGCGCCTTGCGCGGTGAAGTGCGGGATTACGGGCGGGGTTTCGATCCCGACCAGACCCTGCTGCCCGTGACCAGCCTCTTTAATAGCGGCAAGCCGGGAGGCTTGGGCGTAGGCCTGGCGCTGTCGCATGCCACCGTCGAGCAGCTGGGTGGTGAAATGACCATGACCGCCGCCGTGGGGGGAGGCACCCGCATCAGTTTTTACCTGCCGCTCGGCAACCCGGGAACTTGAAGTGATGAATGCTACCGACCTTGGCCTCTTGATCGACGACGACGAGCTGTATGTGCGCACCTTGCAGCGCAGCCTGTCCCGCCGGGGCCTGGAAACCCGAACCGCCACCGGCATCGCCGAAGCGCTGCGCGTGGCAGAGGAAATCCGCCCGGCCTTCGCGCTGGTGGACTTGCGCCTGGGCGAAGACTCCGGCCTGACGCTGATCCGCCCGCTGCGCGCGCTGCGCGCCGACATGCGCATCCTGCTGGTGACCGGTTACGCCAGCGTGGCCACCGCCGTGGAAGCCATCAAGCGCGGCGCGGACGACTACCTGCCCAAGCCCGCCACCGCGCCGATGATCCTGCGCACGCTGGGTTTGGTGAAGCCGGAATCCGTTACGATCGAAACGACCATGACACCGTTACACCGCCTAGAATGGGAGCACATTCACCAGGCGCTGCACGAAACCGGTGGTAATGTGTCCGCAGCCGCCCGCTTGCTGGGCATGCATCGGCGCTCGCTGCAACGCAAGTTGGCCAAGAAACCGGGGCCGGAACGCGAAGTACTGGTGGACTGACTTTTTCCGCATTGTGCGGGTGCGACACATCTTTACAACACCCTTATGTGCAGGTGCGACATATCGTCGCACCCCCTACTGGCCCCCCGGGCCATCTGCTCCCCCAGGAAAACCCTGAAGCTGCACCGATGGGGGCAGAATCCTCCCAGGCAATGCGACCATTCGTCGCATGCTTGACCGATATCAAGCCGATAGGATGGACGTTGCTGCCTAGCAGCATTCCAGTCTGCTGCTTCGCAGCATTTCCAACCATCCATCCAAGGCTGTACGTGAAACACCCCCTCCTTGCGACCCTTACGCGCATTTTTGGCGTCGGCGCGGTCATGCTGCTTGGCGGCTGCAACATGGAAATCCTCTCCCCCAAGGGAGACATTGGCGCCCAGGAAAAGACGCTGCTGTTCACCGCGACCGGGCTGATGCTCATCGTTGTGATCCCGGTTCTTTTCATGATCGTGTCGTTTGCGTGGAAGTACCGCGCATCCAACACCAAAGCGGATTACCAGCCCAAGTGGGCCCACTCCACGGCAATCGAAGTCGTAGTCTGGACCGTCCCTTGTATCATCGTGGCGATTCTTGCCGTGATCACTTGGCGCTCCACGCACGCGCTGGATCCCTACAAGCCGCTCGTTTCCGAACACAAGCCCGTCACCATCGAGGTGGTGTCGCTGGATTGGAAGTGGCTGTTCATCTACCCCGAATACGACATCGCCACGGTCAACGAGATCGCGTTCCCCGTGGACGTTCCGGTCAACTTCCGGATCACGTCGGCTTCGGTCATGAACTCGTTCTTCATTCCCCAGCTGGGCAGCCAGATCTATTCGATGGCCGGCATGGAAACGAAGTTGCACCTGAACGCGCGTGAAGCTGGCACCTACGCCGGCATCTCGGCCAACTACAGCGGCGCCGGTTTCTCCGGCATGCGCTTCAAGGCCATCGCGATGTCGCAGGACGGGTTCGACAACTGGATCAAGGAAGCCAAGGCTTCGCCCACGGCGCTGACCCCCGAGGTGTACGCAGAGCTGACCAAGCGCAGCGAGCGCAACCCGGTCGTCAAGTACTCCTCGGCGCCTCCCGCCATGTTTGATTTCGTTTTGGGCAGCACCATGTCCAAGATGGCCGGCGTGGACTCCGCCACGTGCACTTCCACGTCGAACAATCTGATCGCAGGAATTAACTAACAATGCTCGGGAAACTCACCCTCGAGGCCATTCCGTACCATGAACCTATCGTCATGGTTACGCTGGCCGCCGTGTGCCTGGGAGGCCTAGCGGTCTTCGGCGCCATCACCTACTTCGGCAAGTGGAAGTACCTCTGGACGGAATGGCTCACCTCCGTTGACCACAAGCGCATCGGCGTGATGTACATCATCGTCGCGCTGATCATGCTGTTGCGCGGCTTTGCCGACGCCATCATGATGCGTACCCAGTTGGCGGTCGCTTCCGCCGACTCCGCCGGCTTCCTGCCCCCTCATCACTACGACCAGATCTTCACCGCCCACGGCGTCATCATGATTTTCTTCATGGCGATGCCCTTCATTACCGGGCTGATGAACATTGTGGTGCCGCTGCAAATCGGCGCCCGCGACGTGGCCTACCCGTTCCTGAACTCGCTGAGCTTCTGGCTGTTCGGTGCTGGCGTCGCGCTGATGATGATCTCGCTGTTCGTGGGCGAATTCGCCGCGACCGGCTGGCTCGCCTATCCGCCGCTGTCAGGGTTGGACTACAGCCCAAGTGTCGGGGTGGACTATTACATCTGGGCATTGCAGATATCCGGGCTAGGGACAACGCTTAGCGGTATCAACTTCATCGTGACCATCCTGCGCATGCGCGCACCGGGCATGAGCCTGATGAAGATGCCGATCTTCACGTGGACCTCGCTGGTCACCAACGTGCTGATCGTCGCGGCCTTCCCCGTGCTGGCCGCCACGCTGGCGCTGCTGACCATGGACCGCTACCTGGGCACGCACTTCTTCACGAACGACATGGGCGGCAACGTCATGATGTACGTGAACCTGATCTGGATCTGGGGCCACCCCGAGGTCTACATCCTGGTGCTGCCGGCGTTTGGCGTGTATTCCGAAGTGGTTGCCACCTTTGCCCGCAAGACGCTGTTCGGCTACAAGTCCATGGTTTACGCCACGGCCGCCATTGGCGTGCTGTCGTTCCTGGTCTGGCTGCACCACTTCTTCACGATGGGTGCGGGGGCCAACGTCAACGCGTTCTTCGGCATTGCCACGATGATCATCTCGATCCCGACGGGCGCGAAGATCTTCAACTGGCTGTTCACCATCTACCGCGGCCGCCTGCGCATCACGACGCCGGTGCTGTGGACGCTGGGCTTCATGATCGTCTTCGTCATCGGCGGCATGACCGGCGTGATGCTGGCCATCCCCGGCGTGTCCTTCGTGCTGCACAACAGCTTGTTCCTGATCGCCCACTTCCACAACACCATCATCGGTGGCGTGGTGTTCGGTTGTATCGCGGGCATGACCTACTGGTTCCCCAAGGCGTTCGGCTTCACGCTGAATGAGCGCCTGGGCCGCTACTCGTTCTACTGCTGGTTCGTCGGTTTCTTCATGGCCTTCATGCCCCTGTACATCCTGGGCTTCAAGGGCATGACGCGTCGCCTGAACCACTACGACAACCCGGAATGGCAGCCCTACCTGCTGGTCGCGCTGGCTGGCGCCGCGCTGATCATGCTGGGCATCTGGTTCCTGTTGCAGCAAGTGTTCGTGTCGGTTCGCCAACGCAAGCAAAACCAGGACGTCACTGGCGATCCCTGGGATGGCCGTACCCTGGAATGGTCGATTTCGTCGCCCGCTCCTTTCTACAACTTCGCCCACGTTCCTCACGTTGATGAGCTGGACCAGTTCTGGGAAGACAAGCAAAGCGGCAAGGCCTACAAGCGCCCGGCCAAGTACGAAGACATCCACATGCCGAAGAACACCGGCGCGGGCGTCTACATCGGTCTGTTCGGCCTGGTGATGTGCTTCGCGCTGATCTGGCACATCTGGTGGCTCGCCGCCGCTGGTTTCGTCGGCATGATCGGTGCGTTCATCGCCCGTGCCTACGACCGCGACGTCGACTACTGGGTCCCGGCAGCGGAAGTCGAACGCATCGAAAACGCTCACTTTGACAAAATGCAGAAGGCCGCCTGAGCCATGATTCAAGCCGTAGCCACTCACCCCCACGCGGGTCACGACGATCACGCGCATCACGACGATGGATCCAAGACCGTTTTCGGTTTCTGGGTCTATCTGATGAGCGACTTGCTGATCTTTTCGGTGCTGTTCGCCACGTTCGCGGTGTTGTCCAACGCCACCGCGGGCGGCCCCACGGGCAAGGAATTGTTCGACCTGAAGTTCGTGCTGGTCGAAACGCTGTTGCTGCTGTTCTCCAGCTTCACCTTCGGCATGGCCAACCTTAACGTGCGCGCCAACAACAAGTCCCGCGCAATGGGCTGGTTGATGGTCACGTTCCTGTTCGGCGCGGGCTTCATCGCGATGGAAATCTATGAATTCCATCACCT
>CAJYKY010000236.1 GCA_913775005.1 uncultured Achromobacter sp. | reverse complement strand
CCACCAGCCGCTTGCACCGCTACGCGCGCGCGATTCCCGGCGTGACGGTGGTGGACATGCTGTACACGACGCGCCCGTCTTCTTGGTTCGCAGACCGCGCGCGCCTGCGCCGCCTGATCAAGACGGGCAAGTTCGACATCATTCACGTCAACGGCTCGGCCGATCACAAGCAGGTGATGCTGGCCACGCTGGGCATGGCGCGCCGCCCGCGCATCGTGTTCACCAAGCATAACGACCATCCGCTTTCCAGCTTCGGCCACAAGCTGCGCGTGGCGCTGGCCACCGACCACAGCATTGCCGTCAGCGATTACGTGCACGGCCTGATGCAGCAGTCGCCGTATAACAAACGGCCGATCACCACGATCCAGCACGGCATCGATACGAATTTCTTTGCACCGCCGCCGCCCGAAAGCCTGGACAAGCTGCGCGCGCCGATCTTCGGCGAACCGTGGCAAGGCAAGCTGCTGCTGGGCAGTGCGGGCGGTACGGATTACGACAAGGGTTGGCTGGACCTGGTGGCGGCCGTTGCCGCGTTGCCGCCGGCCGACAAGGCGCGCGTGCTGCTGATGGTGGCGGGCGATGCACCCAACGAGGCCAAGCTGGCGCGCGTGCTTGAGCTGGGCATGATCGATCAGGTCCGCTTTCCGGGGCTGCTGGATGACGTGCGTGCCGCGTTGGCGTCTTGCCATGCCGGCTTCGTGCTGTCGTATCGCGAGGCGCTGTCGTTTGCGTGCCGCGAGATCATGGCGCTGGGGCTGCCCGCGCTGGTCACGAATGCAGGCGGCTTGCCGGAAAACGTCAACGATGGCGTCGACGGCTGGATCGTGCCGGTGCGCGACGTGGCCGCCATGACAGACAAGTTGCGATTCATGCTGGACCACCCAGAGGTGGTCCGCGCCATGGGTGCGCGGGCGCGGGAAACCAGCCTGCGCGACTTCAACCTGGAGCGTTTCGCCGCCGCCACAGTCGACGTCTACCAGCGTACGCTGGATGGACGCCGCCCCCTATAATCCGGCCTATGTCTATCCCCATTCTTATGTACCACCAGATCGGCGAGCCCAATCCCAAGGGCACGCCGTATCGTGGGTTGACCGTACACCCCGACAGTTTCGCGCGGCAGATGCGCTGGATGCGCCGGCTGGGCTATCGCGGCCTGTCGATGCGCGACGTCATGCCGTATGTGCGCGGCGAACGTCAGGGCAAGGTCTTCGGCCTGACGTTCGACGACGGCTACCGCAACGTCCATCACAACGCGATGCCGGTCCTGAGCGAATTGGGTTTCACGGCCACCAATTATTTTGTCGCGCATCAGTTTGACGGCGGCAACGTCTGGGACCTGGAAAAAGGCATTCCGTTTTCGCCGCTGATGACGGTGAACGAAATGCGGGAATGGGCGAAGGCCGGTAACGAGGTTGGCTCGCATACGCTGGACCACGTGCACCTGCCTGAAATGACGCCCGAAGAAGCGCGCCGCCAGATCGTCGAATCCAAAGACGAGCTGGAACAGGCGTTGGGCGCGCCCGTCACGGCTTTTTGCTATCCCTATGGCGACCACGGGCCCGAGCACCGCGCCATGGCGCGCGAAGCCGGGTACGACAACGCCACGTTGACCCAGCGCGGGTTGGCGGCGGCGTCTGACGATCCCTTTGGTTTGCCGCGGGTGACGGTGTCACGTTCCACCAACATCATCCGCTTTCTTCAAAAGTGCCTTACCCGGTATGAAGACACGCGCCGGCGCCGCTGAGAAGCGGCTTCGCATCGCGCTGCTGGTCGACCGCTTCGGAAACCGCTTTGGGGGTGCCGAGGCTTATGGCGTAGAGCTGATGCGGGTGTTGGGTCAGCGCCATGACGTCTCCGTCGTCGCGCGCGATTTCGACAGCGATCTGCCGTTTCAATTCCTGCCGGTGCGCTTTCCGGGCTGGCTGCCCAGCTGGATGCGCGTGCTGTATTTCGCGTGGCGCGCCGACCGCCTGACGCGCGGCCGGTTCGACATCGTCCATTCCCACATGAACGGATGGGCGGGTGAGATCCAGGTCATGCACGTGACGCCGGTGCGGTACAACCGCATCACGCGCGTCAAGCTGCTGAGCCGGGTGACGGCGTGGCTGAGCCCACGGCTGGCCACCTATCTGATGTTGGAAAAGTTGCGGGTCCGCCGCGCGCCGGACCGGCGTGTCGTGGCCGTGTCCGGCTTGATCATGGATCAGCTGCATCGCAGCTACGGTTTGGAACTGCTCGTGGACATCATTGCGCCGGGCGTGAAGCTGCCTTCGGAAGCGGCCGCAGCGGGGCGCGATGCCACGCGCACGCGCCTGGGCTGGGATGCCGGCACGGTGGGCTGTCTGCTGGTGGCGCGTAATCCCTTGCGCAAGGGGCTGCCGGCCCTCTTGGATGCGCTGGCGCAGTTGCCCGCCCATTACAAGCTGCTGGTGGTGGGCGCCGATGAACCCACCCGCGAGCGCGTGCGCGCGGCGGGCGGCATCGCGCATCGGGTGACGCTGATCGATCCCACGCCTGAGGTCGCGCAGTATTTCAGCGCGGCTGACATCTATGCGCATCCCACGCTGAATGACAGTTACGGCATGGCGCCGCTGGAGGCCATGTCGCATGGGTTGCCGGTCGTGGTCAGCTCGCCCGCGTATTGCGGATTTGCGCAGTACTTGTCGGCAGGCAAGGATGCCCTGATCCTGCAAGACCCGCGAGACGGCGCACAGCTGGCGCAAGCGCT
>CAJYKY010000235.1 GCA_913775005.1 uncultured Achromobacter sp. | reverse complement strand
GCGATGCGGCCCGAGATCGGCCCCACACCGCGCAGTTCGAGCGCCACCGGCGAGCCGATTTCCGCCGACACGGGCAACTCGGCCATCAATCCGCCTTCGGAGATATTGCGGACGCGCACCTCGCGCGGCGCGGTCTCCCCATCCAGCGTCATGTGCGCCATCAGCAGCAGGCTATCGCGCTGCCCCGCCCCCCAAGGCATCGCCGGCGCCAACGCCGCCTACTGCCAACGGCTGGCTCAGCTTGCGCAAGAGAGCCAGCAACGCTGGATGGAGCTGGGCCGACGCCTGGCTGACGAAAACGCCTCGCAATACCTCGCCACATTGGGTCCGCTCAAGCATGCCGGCGACTGGCAACAGATCGCGCCCGCGCTGGGCGAAGTCACGCGCAAGCGCTGGCAATGCCAGCTGGAAGCCAGCCAGGCCATCACGCACGCCGCGCTGGAAGAACAGGCCGCGCTGGCCGCCGGCCTGGGCGAAGCGATGAGCGGCTGGTTCAAAAGCGCAACGGGTGCCAGCATGAGCCCCGGCGTATCCCCGTTGACGCAGATGTGGTCGACGATGTCGAACCAGATGGCGGCCGCGTGCTCGGCCATGCGCGACGCCAGCCAAGCAGGTGGTCATCATGACAGCTAAGCGCACGGCGCTCGTGACGGGCGGCGGCGGCTTGGGCCGGGCCATCGCCGTGGCGCTGCACGATGCTGGACACGACGTCATCGTCACGTATCACGCCAGCGTAGCGGCCACACGCAGCTGGGCCGACGAAGAGGCCGCGCAAGGCCGCCACTATGCGCTGTATCAGGTGGACGTGGGCGACTACGCGTCGTGCCAGGCGCTGATGCGCCGTCTGGAACATGACGGCCGCCAGATCGACATCCTGATCAACAACGCGGGCATCACCCGCGATGCGCGCTTGCGCAAGATGAGCTTCGAAAGCTGGACCGAAGTCATGCACAGCAACCTGGATTCGATGTTCAACATGACGCAGCCGCTGTGCGGCGCCATGGCGGACCGGGGCTGGGGCCGCATCGTGAACATCTCTTCGGTGAACGGCAGCAAGGGCGCGTTCGGCCAGTGCAATTACGCGGCGTCCAAGGCTGGCATCCACGGCTTCACCAAGTCGCTGGCGCTGGAGCTGGCCAGCAAAGGCGTCACCGTCAACACGGTGTCGCCGGGCTATCTGGACACGCGCATGGTGCAGGCGGTGCCCGACGACGTGTTGAAAGAAAAGATCCTGCCGCAGATTCCCGTAGGCAGGCTCGGCCAACCTGAGGAGGTGGCGGCGCTGGTCGCCTTCATTTGCAGCGACGCCGCCGGCTTCATGACAGGCAGCAACGTCGCCATGAACGGCGGACAGCACATGTATTGATGTGCGCTGCGCCTGCCGGCAGAACGTCCGGCAGGCGCAGCACCGTTCACTCCGATTCCCGCATGCGGTAAAGCGCCAGCACGCTTTTCTTCGTTTCATTGAGGCAGTCTTCCACCCGGCTCGCGGCCAGCGCGCCGTCCTGTTCGCGGCAGGCGTCCAGGATGCGGCGGTGGTCGGCCAGCACGCCGTCTTTACCCGCACCGCTTTCCAGCATCTGCTGCGTATAGCGCTCGGTGTTCAAGCCATAGTCTTCGATCAGCCTGCGCAGCCGCGCGTTGTTCGCGGGCGCGCATAAGGCCAGGTGGAAACGGCGGATCAGGTCGGCCCATTCAGACACCGAACCCGCGTCGCTATACGCCGTCAAGATAGCTTGCAAGGCGTCCAGATCGGCACGCGCCATGTTCGGCACGGCCATGCGCACGGCATAGCTTTCCAGCGCGATGCGGATATCCAGCAATTCGCAGATCTGCACCACATCCATGCGGATCACGACCGCGCCTCGGTTCAGCGGATACGCCACCAAGCCTTCGGTTTCCAGCTGCCGCAGCGCTTCGCGCACGGGGATGCGGCTGGCTTGGAAGCGCGCCGCCAGCACGTCTTGCTTGAGCGGGGTGCCGGCGGGCAGCGCGCCGGTCAGGATGTCGTGGCGCAGCTGATCACGAATTCGATGCGGCAACGCCTGCGCCTTCAGCGTTGTGTCCGGCCTGTCGAGGGTACTCATGGGGTCCGATCGTAGCCCAAAGGCATCTGTACTGCCCGGGCTGTCACACCCCTGCCTCGCCGCGTTACAGGCGGTACAGCGGCCGCTGCCCGTCAGCGCGGCGATTCAGGGACGTACCCCACCAACTGATCCGCTTTTTTATCGTTCTTCTGAATCTGTACTGCACAGCGCGCGCGATCTACCGTTGGCCAGGTAGGAGATTCGTTCATCAGGAAGACCGTTATGCATGGCGACGCGCTATTGCTTGCCCGAATTCAGTTCGGTTTCACCATATCGTTTCACATCATCTTTCCCGCAATCACCATCGGGCTGGCCAGCTACCTGGCTGTACTGGAAGGCCTGT
This sequence comes from uncultured Achromobacter sp., assembly GCA_913775005.1. Taxonomy (GTDB): domain Bacteria; phylum Pseudomonadota; class Gammaproteobacteria; order Burkholderiales; family Burkholderiaceae_B; genus Achromobacter. The sequence continues at coordinate 3,715 of CAJYKY010000235.1, read as the reverse complement.
GGCTGCGCACGCACAAAACCGTTTATCGCGACCTCTATCACTTCTGGACCAAGATCTTCGCCGTCAACTTCGGCATGGGCGTCGTGTCCGGCCTGGTGATGGCCTACCAGTTCGGCACCAACTGGAGTTTCTTTTCCGACTTTGCCGGCAGCATCACGGGGCCGCTGCTGGCCTACGAGGTACTGACGGCGTTCTTTCTGGAAGCCGGATTCCTGGGCGTGATGCTGTTCGGCTGGTCGCGCGTGGGGCCTGGCCTGCACTTTTTCTCGACCATCATGGTGGCGCTTGGCACGCTGGTGTCGGCCACGTGGATCCTGGCGTCCAACAGCTGGATGCAGACGCCGGCCGGCTACGAGATCCTGGACGGGCGCGTGGTGCCCACCGACTGGCTGGCCGTGATTTTCAACCCGTCGTTCCCGTACCGCCTGGCGCACATGGGCATTGCCGCATTCCTGGCCACTGCCCTGCTGGTGGGCGCGTCGGGCGCGTGGCACCTGCTGCGCGGAGACCGCAGCCCCGCCGTCAAAAAAATGTTCGCCATGGCCATGGGCATGCTGCTGCTGGTGGCGCCGCTGCAAGCGGTGGTGGGCGACTTTCATGGGCTGAACACGCTCAAGCATCAGCCCGCCAAGATCGCCGCCATTGAAGGCCATTGGGACAACGAGCCCGGCGCCGGCGTGCCGCTGACGCTGTTCGGCATTCCCGACATGGACCGCGAAGAGACCCGCTACGCGCTGAACGTGCCGCGCCTGGGCAGCCTGATCCTCACGCATAGCTGGGACGGCCAGTTCCCGGGCCTGAAGTCCTATCCGCCCGAAGACCGCCCGAACGCCACGGTGGTGTTCTGGTCGTTCCGCATCATGGCGGGGCTGGGCATGCTGATGATTCTGCTGGCCGGCTGGGCCTTGTGGGCGCGCTGGCGCGGGCGGCTGTACGACTCGCGGGCGTTGCAACGCTTTGCATTGTGGATGGGGCCGTCTGGTGTCATCGCCATGCTGGCCGGGTGGTACGTGACCGAGATCGGCCGGCAACCGTGGATTGTCTATGGCGTGATGCGCACGGCCGACGCCGCCACGCCGCATGGCGTGGGCGAGCTGACGCTGACGCTGGCGCTGTTCGTCGTGGTGTATCTGCTGGTATTCGGCGCAGGCGTGTCGTACATGCTGCGCCTGATCCGCATGGGCCCCAGCCCCGCGCCGGGCCACGCGCCGCTGACCGGCGGCCCGGGCGAACCGCGCCAGCCCTCGCGCCCGCTGTCCGCCGCATCCACCTTGGCGGGTATAGAGCCCGCGCCACGCAAGCATTCGGGAGTTTGACGCCATGGGCATCGACCTTGCACTGATTTGGGCCGTCATCATCCTGTTCGGCGTGATGATGTACGTGATCATGGATGGCTTTGACCTGGGCATCGGCATCCTGTTTCCGCTGATCCGCGACCGGGACGAACGCGACGTCATGGTCAACACCGTGGCGCCCGTCTGGGACGGCAACGAGACCTGGCTGGTGCTGGGCGGCGCGGGCCTGTTGGCCGCGTTTCCGCTGGCCTACGCCGTCATCCTCAGCGCGCTGCACCTGCCGCTGGTGTTCATGCTGCTGGGCCTGATCTTCCGGGGCGTGGCGTTTGAATTCCGCTTCAAGGCGGACGAACATCATCGCCCGTTCTGGGACCGCGCCTTTGTCCTGGGGTCCGTCTGCGCCACGTTCTTCCAGGGCGTGACGCTGGGCGCATACATCGAAGGGATTCCGGTCGTGGACCGCGCTTATCAAGGCGGCGCCTGGGACTGGATCAGCCCGTTCTCGTTGTTCACCGGCGCGGGGCTGGTCGTGGGCTATGCGCTGCTCGGCTGCACGTGGCTGATCATGAAGACGGAAGGACGGCTGCAACGCCACATGTGCCGCATCGCCCGGCCGTTGACGCTGACGCTGCTGGCAGTGATTGCCGTGCTGAGCGTGTGGACGCCGATGGCGCAGCCGCACATTGCGCAGCGTTGGTTCAGCCTGCCCAATCTGTTCTGGTTTTTGCCGGTGCCGCTGCTGGTGGCCGCTGCCGGTTTCGAACTGATGCGCCGCGTACGCGGCACGCCCGCCGCGGGTCCGTTCCTGCTGTCGCTGGCGCTGGTGTTCCTGGCCTATAGCGGCCTGGGCATCAGCATCTGGCCCGCCATCATTCCGCCCGATGTGTCGATCTGGACGGCGGCCGCGCCCCCGCAAAGCCTGGGCTTTGCGCTGGTGGGCGCCTTGCTGATCATTCCGATTATTCTGATGTACACGGCCTGGTCGTACTACGTGTTTCGCGGCAAGGTACGCACCGGCGAGGAGTTTCACTGATGCCTTCCCATTCTGTCTCCCCGTCTGCCCCGCCGTCGTGGCGCAGCCGCCTGCTGTGGCTGGCGACGATCTGGGCGGCCAGCGTTGCGGCGCTGGGCGTCACGGCGTACGCGCTGCGGCTCGTCATGCGCGCGCTGGGCATGTCCACTTGACCAAACTCCTCTGCACACTGCCATGAAGCGCTACGAACGGCTGACCGAAGACATCACCGCATCGATCCGATCCGGGCTGCTACAGCCCGGCGACCGCCTGCCCTCCGTGCGGCAGACCAGCACCAGCCGCGGCGTCAGCCCGTCCACGGTGTTCAAGGCCTATTACCTGCTGGAGGCGCGCGGCCTGATCCGCGCGCGAGACCGCTCCGGCTACTACGTGCTGCGCGCGCCGCACACGGCGCTGCCCGAGCTGGACAGCGTGTCCGCCGCCAACGCGGGCCGCCATCCGGTGGACGTCAGCGACAACGTCTTGCAGGTGCTGAACGCCACCTTGCGCCGCGACATGACGCCATTTGGGTCGGCCTTTCCCAGCCCGTCGCTGCTGCCCTACGGGCGTCTGGCCAAGTTCATGGCGGCGACCGTGCAGCGCCTGGACCCGTGGGGGTCCATCGACGACCTGAGTCCGGGCGATGCGGCGCTGCGCCGCGCCATCGCACTGCGCTATCTGACTGATGGCCTGTCGGTGCCGGTGGACGACATCATCATCACCAACGGCGCGCTGGACGCGCTGAACCTGAGCCTGACCGCCGTCACGCAGCCGGGCGACGCGGTGATCGTGGAATCCCCCACGTTCTACGCCGCCTTGCAGTCGCTGGAACGCAACCAGCTGCACGCCATCGAAGTGGCCACGCATCCGCGCGAAGGCATCGACCTGCACGCGCTGGAACAGGCCATCGTGCAGCATCGTCCGCGCGCCTGCTGGCTGATGACCACGTTCCAGAATCCGCTGGGCAGCCTGATGCCCGACAGCAAGAAGGAAGCGCTGGTCGCGCTGCTGACGCGGCACGGCGTAGCGCTGATTGAAGACGACGTGTACGGTGAACTGTATTTTGGCGATACGCGCCCGCGTCCGGCCAAGGCCTTCGACAAGGAAGGCATCGTGATGCATTGCTCGTCGTTTTCGAAGACGCTGGCGCCGGGGTATCGCGTGGGCTGGGTTGCGGCTGGGCGCTATACGCGGCAGATCATGCGCAACAAGCTCACCACCAGCCTGGCCACTGCCGCGCCCACGCAGGCCGCGATTGCGGCGTATCTGGACAAGGGCGGGTTCGACCGCCACCTGCGCCAATTCCGTCAGGCGCTGGCCGTACAGCAAGGCGAATTGATCGAAGCCGTGGCGCGGCACTTCCCGAAAGGCACGCGCGCCACGCGTCCGTCGGGCGGCTACTTTGTGT
>CAJYKY010000234.1 GCA_913775005.1 uncultured Achromobacter sp. | reverse complement strand
CACCGAGCCCGGCTTGCAGCGCAACCCGGTGCCAGTCACGGATGCGCAGATCGATGCGCTGCGCCACGTGGCCGATGAGGTCTTGACGGCCACGCGCGATGTCGTGGCAGGCACGCGCGACTGGTGGGCCGGATCGATGGTGACGGAAACCGGCGGCAAGCCCGCCACGCCGCAAGCGGTGATAGTGCTGGTGTCGACGGTGGCGCAGGTGCAGGCCGTGATGCGCATCGCCCATGCCGAAGCGATTCCGGTTACGGTGTCCGCCGGCCGCAGCAATGTCACGGGCGCGGCCTTGCCCGTGCGCGGCGGCATCGTGCTGGACGTATGCCAGCTGAACAAGCTGCTGGGCGTAGACCGCGAGAGCCAGATCGTCGAGGTGGAAGCGGGCATGTTCGGCGACGTGTTCGAAGACATCATCCAGAACGAGTACGGTCTGACGATGGGCCATTGGCCGTCGTCGTTCGGCATCAGCACCGTGGGCGGCTGGGCCGCCTGCCGTGGGGCGGGGCAGCTGTCTACGCGCTACGGCAAGATCGAAGACATGGTCTTTGGCATGGATGTGGTGCTGGCCGACGGCAGCCTGATCACGGTGGGTGGCTATTCGCGCGCAGCGGTAGGCGGTGACTTGCAGCAGCTTTTCATCGGGTCGGAAGGCACGCTGGGCGTGATCGTACGCCTGCGCCTGAAGCTGCATCGGCTGCCTGATTACGGACGTGCCATCGCCTACGGCTTCAAGACCTTCGCGACAGGTCTTGAAGCCTGCCGCCAGATCATGCAGCGTGGTGCCAACCCGGCCGCGCTGCGCCTGTACGACGAACTGGAAAGCGGCGTGCAGTTCAATCGCCCGGACCTGAACGTCCTGCTGGTGGCCGATGAAGGCGCGCAGCAAATCGTGGACGCCGTGATGGCAATCAGCGAAGGCGTATGCGAAGCGCTGGGCGAAAAGCTGGATGGTGATGCCATCTTTGAACGCTGGCTGGAAACCCGTTACCTCACGGGAAAAAGTGCCGAAGGTTTCAAGCGCAGCCCCGGCTTTGTGGCGGACACGCTGGAGATGAGTGGCCGCTGGAGCGACCTGGCCGCCATCTATTCCGAAGTGGTCGCCGCAGTGAATGCGGTGCCTGGCACGTTGGCAGGGTCCGCGCATCAATCGCATGCGTATGTGGACGGCGCCTGCCTGTATTTTTCGCTGCGGGGCGATGTCGAGGTGGCGCAGCGCGGCCAGTGGTATCGCGCAGCATGGGACGCGGCCAACGCGGTGCTGATTAAATATAATGCCGCGCTCAGCCATCACCACGGCGTGGGTCTGCTGCGCGCGCCCTATATGCAGGATTCGCTGGGCGCGGCATTCGATGTGCTGCGCACGGTCAAGCGTGCGCTGGACCCGCAAAACCTGCTGAATCCGGGCAAGCTCGGTTTGAGCGATCAGCGCTTTTACGATCAGGAAGATCGATAACCATGGACAGGTCATTCGGGGCGTGCCTGGCGCGCCGCCCGGTCATCGCAACGATGTTCGGGCTGGAACAGATCAACGCCTTTGTGGCCAGCGTGGCCGAGATTGGTATTGTGGCCAACGTGGAATTGCGCAAGCTTGCGCCGGTGATTGCGACGTTGAACCGGGCGGGCAAATTTGCCATCGTCAACATCGACAGCTGCGAAGGCTTGTCGCAAGACAAGGGCGGGGTGGAATACCTGGCCGACATTGGCGTGGCCAGTCTGGTGTCCACCCGGGTCGCCACCATCCAGCGCGCGAACCGGGCAGGCATGGTCACGATGCAGAAGGTGTTCGTGACCGACCGTTCCACCTGGCCGCGCAGCGTCAAGGCGCTGGAGCAAAGCGATCCGAATCTGGTGCAACTGATGCCGGCGCCGATGTTGACGCACATGGCCAAGCAAGACCTGGCCGCCTTGCCGCCCATCATCGCGTCGGGATTCGTCAGCAACCAGGCGGATATCAGCATTGCGATGAAGCATGGCGCAGTGGGCGTGTCCACTAGTGATACCGGCTTGTGGAGTCTGGATCCGCGCCAGCTCAAAGCGTGACGGCTGATGCAGATTTAGCTGGATAAAAATCCAGTGTTCTGATCCAATTCCGGCACAGGGGGCCGCCAAGGGGCGGCCCCCACGTTTCCTTTGTCTTCGCCTGGAATGCTCATGAAATTCGGATACACCATCATCTACGTTCCCGATGTGCCGGCCTCGTTGTCGTTCTTTGAACGCGCCTTCGGATTTTCAATCCGGTTCCTGCATGAATCGCAAACGTACGGCGAACTGGAAACCGGCGCTACGACCCTGTCATTCGCCGCGCATGAATTGGCCGATATGAATTTCAAGACGGGTCATGTGAAGGCGTCGTCGTCAGCGCAACCCTTGGGAATGGAAGTGGGCCTTGTCACGGACGACGTGGCGGCGGCGCATGCGCAAGCCTTGTCGCTGGGGGCCACCGAATTGAGCGCTCCGGCCGCCAAGCCGTGGGGCCAGGTGGTGTCTTATCTGCGTTGCCCCGACG
>CAJYKY010000233.1 GCA_913775005.1 uncultured Achromobacter sp. | reverse complement strand
GGCCAGCTCGTTCGCCATTCCCGCGTTGCTGGGCGGACGCCGCTTGAAGATGGTGGCCACCGTGGTCTACGACGAGTTCCTGACCGAACTGAACTGGCCGCTGGGCGCGGCCATCGCCATCGTGCTGCTGGTGCTGAACGTGATCATCATGATGGCATACAACCGCGTCGTTGAACGCTCTTACCGGCGCAGCCTGGGCTAAGCCCGCCAAGGAATCAACATGCAAAAAAATGGTCCCTTCGCGCTGGCATTCAACTTCCTGGTGGTGGCGTTCGTGCTGGCGCCGCTGGTCATCGTGTGCCTGGTTGCTTTCACGCCGGACAGCACGCTCACCGTCCCGACCACGAGCTTCTCACTGCGCTGGTTCCGCGCCGTGTTCGACCACCCCAACTTCATGCAGGCGTTCCAGAACAGCCTGTGGCTGGCCTTCCTGTCGGCCACCATCGCGGTGTGCCTGGCGGTGCCGGCCGCCATCGCCATCACGCGCTACCGCTTTCCCGGCCGCGATGTGCTCAACGGCCTGTTCCTGTCACCCTTGATGATTCCGCATCTGGTGCTGGGCGTGGCGCTGCTGCGCTTCTTTGCGCTGATGGGCATGGCCGGCAGCTTCGAATGGCTGGTGGCCGCGCACGTGGTCGTCATCACGCCTTACGTGATGCGGCTGGTCATCGGCGCGCTGGTCGGCTTTGACCGGTCGATCGAACACGCCGCGCTGTCGCTCGGCGCCGGCCGCGCCACCGTGTTCTTCCAGGTCACCTTGCCGCTGATCATTCCCGGCGTGTCGGGCGGCTGGCTGCTGGCCTTCATCAACAGCTTCGATGAACTGACGATGTCGGTCTTCATCACCGCGCCGTCCACCATTACCTTGCCCGTTCGCATGTACATGTACGCCACCGAATCCATCGACCCGATGATGGCGGCGGTGTCGGCGCTGGTCATCGGCCTGACCGCCGTCACCATGCTGCTGCTGGACCGCGTGTACGGTCTGGACCGCGTCTTGGTGGGCCAGAAATGATTCTTCTGCCGATAGCGAAAAGAGAGGCGCCGGCATCATGGCAATACTGAAACGCGTGGCCGAAACCGGCCGGCCCGACGTCGCATTCACGCTTGACGGTGTCGCCTGCCAGGCGCTGGCGGGCGACACCGTGCTGACCGCCGTGCTGACCCAGGCCGACCGCGTGCGCCAGTCTGAATTCGGCGGCGGCCCGCGCGCAGGCTTCTGCATGATGGGTGCGTGCCAGGACTGCTGGATGACGCTGGAAGACGGCTCGCGGCTGCGCGCCTGTTCCACCTTCATCGAACCGGGCATGCGCCTGCAATCCACGCCGCTTGCGCCCGCCGCCGTGCCCGGCACGCTGGCCGCAGCTGCCTGGCCGGAGGACGACGCATGAGCGTGCTGATGCCCGTCATCGTGGGCGCGGGGCCGGCCGGCATACGCGCCGCCCAGGCGCTGGTGGCGCAAGGCCTGCGCCCCATCATCCTGGACGAAGCGGCGCGCGCCGGTGGCCAGATCTACCGCCAGCCACCGCAAGGATTCCAGCGTCCCAAGTCCGCGCTGTACGGCTTCGAACACCGCAAGGCCGATGCCGTGCATCGCGCCATGGCTGATGTCATGCCGCAGGTGGACTACCGGCCCGGCAGCCTCGTGTGGAACGTGGAAGGCAAGACGCTGGACGTGCTGCACGATGGCATCAGCACTGCCGTGCCGTACACGCACCTGATCCTGGCCACGGGCGCGACAGACCGCGTGCTGCCCTTTCCCGGCTGGTTGACGCCGGGTGTCTACACGCTGGGCGGCTCGCAGGTTGCCCTGAAATTCCAGGGCTGCGCCATCGGGTCGCGCGTGGTGTTCATGGGCACCGGCCCGCTGCTGTATCTGGTGGCCTACCAATACGCGAAGGCCGGCGCCGACGTCGCGGCCGTGCTGGATACCGCAAGCTTTGCCGACCACATGGCCGGCCTGCCCGGCCTCTTGCGCGCGCCCGCGCTGCTGGCCAAAGGCCTTTATTACATGGCCTGGCTGCGCGCCCATGGCGTGCCGCTGCGGCGCGGTGTTCGACCCGTCGCAGTGCAGGGCGATGAACGCGTCACCGCGTTCACATATCGCCAAGGCAACCGCACCCACACCGTGCCTTGCGATGCGCTGGCCTACGGCCTGGCGCTGCGCTCCGAAACGCAGCTGGCCAGCCTGGTGGGCTGCGAATTTGCATTCAGCACGCGCGACCGCAACTGGATACCGCGCCGCGATGCCGCCGGCCGCACGAGCGTACCCGGCGTCTACGTCGCGGGTGACGGCGCAGCCATAGGCGGCGCAGACGCCGCTGAACTGGCCGGTGAACGCGCCGCGCTGGCCTTGCTGGAAGACACCGGCCACGCCCATGACGCCCGGCGCGCCCACCAGCTGCAAACGCGCCTGGCCGCCAACGACCGCGTGCGCGCCACGCTGGAACGCGCCTTTCCGTTTCCACAAGATTGGGCCGCAAGCATTGCCGACGACACCGTGCTGTGCCGTTGCGAAGAAGTCACCGCCGGCACCGTGCGGCAAGCGGTGCGCGAAACGGATGCGCAGGAATTGAACCGGGTCAAAGCCCTGACGCGCGTAGGCATGGGCCGCTGCCAAGGCCGCATGTGCGGTGCAGCCGCCGCCGAAGTGCTGGCGCAGGCCTGCGGCCTGACGCCCGCAGACGTCGGCCGGCTGCGCAACCAGCCGCCCGTGAAACCCGTGCCGGTGCGCGTCGTGTGCGTGGAACGCCAAGACAAGCCAATGCCGGCACCGCAGGGGCAGCCATGACGCAACGCCTCGACACCGAAGTCGCCATCATCGGCGGCGGCATCGTCGGCGGCAGCGCCGCCTTGTTCCTGCGTCGGCTTGGCGTGCCCGTCGTGTTGCTGGAAGCCGCGCTGTGCGGCGCGCGCGCCAGCGGCGTCAATTACGGCGGCGTGCGCCGCCAGGGCCGCGGCCTGGAACAGATGCCGCTGACGCAACGCGCCCACGAACTGTGGGGCCAACTGCCCGACCTCATCGGCATCGACGGCGAATACGTGCGTTCCGGCCACCTGAAGCTCGCCGCCTCAG
>CAJYKY010000232.1 GCA_913775005.1 uncultured Achromobacter sp. | reverse complement strand
TCCATCTGCGCCAGCTGGGCTTCGTCTTCATGGCGCAGGTCCACGGTAAAGCGGACCTGGCCGGGGATGACGTTGCGCGAGCCAGGGTGGGCGTGGATCTCGCCCACTGTGCCCCGGCCGTGCGGCTGGTTGTCGTTGGCGATGCCGATCACGGCTTGCAACAGGAAGGTGGCGGCGTAAAGCGCGTCGCGGCGGATCGGCATCGGGGTGGGGCCGGCGTGCATTTCCATGCCCGTCACCACCACGTCGTACCAGCGCACGCCCAGCGACCCGGTCACCACGCCCACGACCTTGTCTTCGTGTTCCAGGATCGGGCCTTGTTCGATGTGCGCTTCGAAATAAGCGCCCACCGGGCGACCGCCCACGGGATCGCTTCCGGCGTAGCCGATGGCGGCCAGCTCGTCGGCCACGGACTTGCCGTCGTGGTCACGCGCGGCCAGTGCCACCTCCAGTGGGAATTTGCCAGCGAATACGCCCGAACCCATCATCACCGGCAGAAAGCGCGAGCCTTCCTCGTTGGTCCAGATGGCCACCTCCAGCGGCGCTTCCGTCACGACGCCGTGGTCGTTCAGGCTGCGCATGACTTCCAGCCCGGCCAGCACGCCATAGCAGCCGTCGAACTTGCCGCCGGTGGGCTGCGTGTCGATGTGACTACCGGTCATTACTGGGGGCAGGGCGTTGTTGCGGCCCTCGCGCCGCGCAAAGATGTTGCCCACCTGGTCCACGCGCACCGTCAGGCCGGCCTCGCGCATCCAGCCGGTGACCAGATCGCGTCCCTGGCCGTCCAGTGCGGTCAGCGCCAGCCGGCAGTTGCCTCCTTTGGGCGTGGCGCCGATTTGCGCCAGGTCCATCAATGATTGCCACAGCCGTTGGCCGTTGATCGACAAGGGAGAGGATGTCATGGATAGCCTCGAGGGTCGGTGAGGGTGTCGACGTCTTCGCGCAAGCGCGCGAGGATGCCCAGCAGGTGCGTGTGCATGGCGTGGCGCGCGCGGATCGGGTCACGCGCCATGATGGCGGCCAGGATGCGTTGGTGTTCGGCGTGGGCGGCGGCCCACACGCGCGTCGTGACGAAGTAGTCCTGCATGCGGCTGTACAGCGAACTGGTTTGCGTCAGGTTCCACAGATGGGCCACGGCGCTGGCCAGCGCGGCATTGCCGCAGGCCGAGGCGATGGCGCTATGGAAGTCGCGGTCGTGCTTGCCTGGGGAGTCGGTCAGCGACATGGCGGCGTGCGTGTCGCGGATGGTGGCGATCTGTGCGGGCGTGGCTTGCTGCGCGGCCAGCGCGGCGCATTCCGGTTCGATCAGCATGCGGGCTTCAAGCAGGTCGAAGGGGCCGATGTCTTCATGGCCGGCGGCTGCCTGTGCTGGGGTTGCCGCCTGCGTAAGCGCAGCGCCTTCGGTCAGGGTGGTGACAAAGACGCCGCTGCCTACCCGCACTTCCACATGCCCCTCGATTTCCAGCGCGATCAGCGCTTCGCGAATCGACGCGCGGCTGACCTGCAATTGCTCGGCCAGTTCACGTTCCGAAGGCAGCCGGCCGCCGCGAGGAAAGTCGCCAGCGCGAATCCGGCCGGCGATCTGGTCGGCAATGATGCGATACAGACGGGTAACGGAGACGGCCTGCAAGGCGCTCATAACGGGCTGATCTATCCATATGGCCTGGTGGTCAGGCCACAAATATAGGCAGCTTGTTATTGAAATAGAAGGGGAATGACCCGGTTTCGAGGGAAAACGATCAGAGGGATTTCACGGCTTCCTATCTGGTGGTCAGGCCAGTTAGGGGGGCGAGCGAAGCCGCTGCTGAGCGGCTGCTTCCGGGGATTGGCGGGACTGCGAGCGAACCTATTCGGCGTCGCTATCAGGTTCAGGCGTCTGTGTGAAGGCGCGCACCAGCCGGGCGATACCGTCAAGTTCATCCTGGGCGCCAAGCACCCAGGCAGGCTGGTCGAAGGGGCTGTCCGCTGGCGCCTTGTCCATGCCCGATTTCAAGTCGTTAAGCAATTCCAGCGCCATGTCGGTGGCCTGGGGGCTGCTGCGGGTGGAAAGGGCGATGGCAATCGCCAGCGCCTGGCGCATGGCCAGCAGGCGGCCGTCCAGTTCGGTGTCCATGTGGGTGTCCTTGTTCTACTGCGTATGGGGGGATGCGTCGGTTGGGGTCATGCGTGGGGCATGGGGGGCGCATGAATTTGGCATGAATGTGCCATTTTAGGGGCCGCACCCTCGTCGCGCTTTTGCGGGGCAAGGATTTGCGCAAGATCAAGGCCAGGGCGCCGCCACAGGCGAATAATTCAGGGTATGCAAGCCGCCCTACGCCCTCTCGTTTCAGACTCCCCGGCGCCTGCCGCCGCCGAACCTTTTTTCCCACCCCAACTGCTCGCCAGGTTGGACAAAAACGGTCCACGGTACACCTCGTATCCGACGGCCGATCGCTACCACAGCGGCTTTGGCGAAAACGATTACCGGCAGGCGCTGCAACAGCGGCGCGCCACGCAGCCTGCGGAACCGCTGTCGCTGTACGTCCATATCCCATTTTGCGATTCGGTCTGTTACTACTGCGCCTGTAATAAGGTGGTGACGCGCCACCATGACCGGGCTGCCCGTTATCTTGATGCGCTGGCGCGCGAAGTCGCCCTGCATGTTGACGCGCTGGGCGTTGGAGTACCGGTTTCGCAGCTGCATTTTGGCGGCGGCACGCCAACGTTCTTGTCGGACGAGGAATTGACCGGCTTGATGAACGATCTGCGCAAGGCCTTCCGGTTTGAGGCGGACGCGGAAATTTCCATCGAGGTTGACCCGCGCACGGCCACGCCCAAGCGGCTGGCGCACCTGCGCCAGCTGGGCTTTAACCGGCTAAGTTTTGGTGTTCAAGACTTTGATGAGCGTGTGCAGGTGGCGGTTCATCGTGTGCAGTCATTCGAGGACGTGCGTGCGCTGATGCAAAGCGCACGCGCGCTTGACTACGCATCGGTCAACGTCGACTTGATCTACGGGCTGCCTTTGCAGACCACCGAGTCGTTTGCGCGCACGATTTCGCAAGTGGTGGCGCTGCGGCCGGACCGCATCGCGCTTTACGCCTACGCGCATTTGCCGGAACGCTTCAAGCCCCAGCGCCGCATCAACGAAGCCGATCTGCCTGACCGCGCTACGCGGGTCGGGCTGCTTAGCGCGGCGATCGATGGCTTCTTGCAGCAGGGCTACACGTACATCGGCATGGACCATTTCGCGCTGAACACGGACGCGCTGGCCATCGCCAAACAACGCGGCGAATTGCACCGTAATTTCCAGGGCTACAGCACGCAGCCCGACCGCGACCTGGTCGCGCTGGGCGTGTCTGCCATTGGCCGCATCGGCAACACCTACAGCCAGAACGCCAAAGTGCTGGACGACTATTACGCCGCCATCGAATCCGGTCATTTCGCCGTGGAACGCGGCATGGAGCTCAATGCCGATGACCTGGTGCGCCGGGAAGTCATCATGGACATCATGTGCCAGGGCCGCGTGGATTTTGCCCGCGTCGAAGCGCGCCATGGGCTGCGCTTTGGTGACTATTTCAGCCGGGAACTGCTTCAAATGGCCAATCTGGCGGAATTGGGCCTGGTCAACCTGCGGGCCAAAGAGGTGCAGGTGACCGGGCTGGGATGGTACTTCGTGCGCGCCGTGGCAATGGCCTTTGATGGCTACCTGCGTAGCGTCAGCAGCGGGGCGAGTTATTCCCGGATTATTTGAACGCGGTGGGGGCGGATGCCGGCACATCCGATGCCGGCATCATCGGGCGCGGCCACGTTCATTCGGAAAACTTCTCGCGCAAGTAAAGCGCCAAGGATAGGTCATCGGCCAGCTGTAGCTTGCGCATGGCGCGGCGCTTGTGTGTGCTGACGGTCTTCTTGCTGCGCGTCAGCCGCGTGGCAATCTGCGTCACGGAAAGCCCCTGGCTGATGTGGCGCAGCACTTCAACTTCCGACGCGGTCAGCTGTTCGTGGGGGTGCGTGGGCAGCATGGGATGGATATTGCCGTCCAGGACCGACACGAAGGGATACTTGCGGCTGATCACGGCCTGGATCATGTCGGGCAGCAACATGATTCCCCATTCCTTGGCCAGATAGCCGTTGGCGCCGCCCCGATACGCGGCGTATTGCGTCTCTTGGCTGTTGCCGGCTGAAAAAGTGATGATGGCCATCTTGGGGTGGGCGCGGCGCAGGCGCCGCAGGTAGTTGACCCCATCCCAAGGCTCTAGCGGCAGGTAGAAGTCGATCAGCGCCACGTCGCAGGGCATGCTTTCCAGTTTTTCCAGCATGCCTTGAGCGGACGTATCCCGGTGCAGCACCCGGAAGCCGGGCCGGCTTTCCAGGTATGCGTCCACGCCCAGCGTCACGACGGGGTGGTCATCAAGCACGGCCACCTTGATGAGCGGCAACGGGGGCGACAGCAACAGGTGGCGGCGTCCGCCTTCCGCGTCGCCATCG
>CAJYKY010000231.1 GCA_913775005.1 uncultured Achromobacter sp. | reverse complement strand
AGCGCGCGCATGGGCGGCATGCGCAGCACCGACGCTGCGCCCCCGGCTTCGTGCTGCTGCACGGCAGGCGCGGTCGCGCGTTGCAGCACAAACGCCGTCACGCCTACGGCAAGCAAGAGCGCGGCGGCCAACGGCCCTGCCTGCGGGAACAACGCCACGCTGAGGCCCACGGCAAATGGCGGGCCGACGATGAAGCTCAGTTCATCAGCAACCGATTCCAACGCATAGGCAGTACGCAGCTGTGGTTGATCCCTGAAGATTTCCGTCCAGCGCGCCCGGATCATGGCCGGCATGCTGGGCAAGGTGCCCGTCAGCGCCGCGAATACGAACAGCGTCCAGTCGGGTGCGCTCCAGTACACGCAGGCGCACAGCGCAATCAAGGCCAGCACGCAGATTCCCGATGCCACGGGCAGCACCCGCCCCTGCCCGTGGCGATCGACCAGCCGTGAAATCCTGGGTGCCAGCAAGGCGGTTGCCAAGGCAAAGGTGGCCGCCACCGCGCCCGCCAGCGTGTAGGCGCCCCGCACCTCTGACAGCATCGTGATGATGCCGATGCCGATCATCGGCAAAGGCAGACGCGCGATAGCGCCCGCCAATACAAAACCCAGCGCGCCGGGCGCCTTGAACAACTCGCGATACGGATTCGACACCAATAACCTTCTGGAACGGGGGTAGACGGCCAGATCGTATTCACATACATTGCGTATGTCAATTTACCTACGCGTCGTATGTCAAAGGAGATCCGGATGTCGCGCTCCCGTGCCGAAATGATCGAAGCCACCCGCGCCAAACTGCTGGCCGCTGCCCGGCTGGCGTTTGTGCGCGACGGCTATGCCGCAACGGCGATGGATGATTTCACGGCAACGGCAGGGCTGACGCGAGGAGCGTTGTATCACCATTTCGGTGACAAGAAGGGCTTGCTGGCGGCCGTCGCCGCGCAAATCGACGACGAAATCGATCAACGCCTGAACGCAATCTCGCACCACGCGCCCGACACCTGGACCGCCTTGCGCGAACGCTGCCACGCCTACTTGCGCATGGCGCTGGAGCCGGAGATCCGGCGCGTGGTGTTACAGGACGCGCGCGCAGTGCTTGGCCCGGCATCCGCCGCCGCGCAGCAGCAATGCATTGCATCGCTGAGCGGCATACTGGCGCAATTAATGAGCGATGGAGTCATCGACACCGCTGACCCGCAAGCCCTGGCACATCTGATCAACGGTAGCCTGACCGACAGCGCGCTATGGATTGCCGAAGCGCCCGACGGCACCACCCGCTTGGCGCACGCGCTGCACGCCATGGACCTGCTGTTGCGGGGGCTCTTGCGTTAAGGGCCGGCTTGCGGCGGAAATTATCCAAGCTTAGACTTGCATAATTATTTTTCCGGAGACCGTGTTGTCCGCCAGCGTCCCTACCGATACCCAGGCCTCATGGGCCGACCTGTTGCAGGGCGCCAATGCCTTGCGGTCCATCGCCCTGGCCGGCGGTGTCGCCTTGCACGCCATCAACGTCTACATCGTCACCACGATCCTGCCCAGCGTGATCCGGGACATCGGCGGCCTGGAGTACTACGCCTGGAACACCACGCTGTTCGTCGTGACGTCCATCGTGGGTTCGGCGCTATCGGCGCGGTTGATCGAAACGCTGGGGCCGCGCGCCGCGTACCTGCTGGCCGTCGCCGTATTCACGGCGGGGTCGGTGATCTGTGCCTGCGCGCCCAGCATGCCCGTCATGCTGGTGGGGCGCAGCGTGCAGGGGCTGGGCGGCGGCATTCTGTTCGCGCTGAGCTACGCGCTGATCCGGCTGGTGTTCGACGCGGCGCTGTGGTCGCGCGCGATGGCACTGGTGTCGGGCATGTGGGGCGTGGCCACGTTGTGCGGACCAGCGATTGGCGGCGTGTTCGCGCAGACGGGGCAATGGCGTCTGGCCTTCTGGGCCTTGCTGCCCGTGGCAGCGGCGCTGGCGCTGATTGTGACCTTCAAGGTGGGCGGCCGGGAATCCGTGCCCCGCGCCGCGCCGTCGCCGCTGCCATTGGGCACGCTGGGCTTGCTGGTGGCGTCGGTGTTGGCGGTGACCCTGGCCAGCCTGTCCACCGGCTTGGGCGGAAATCTGTTGGGCATCGGCGCCGGGCTGGCGGTGGCGGTGTTGATTGCGGTGGTCGATACGCGCGCCAGCAAACGTTTGTTGCCCACCGGCGCCTATTCGATCCGCGCGCCGCTTGGAGCACTGTATGCCGTCATGTGCCTGATGGTGGCGGCCATCACGACCGAGATCTTCGTACCCTACTTCCTGCAAGTCATTCATGGCCTGTCGCCACTGGCGGCGGGCTATATGACGGCGGCAATGGCAGCGGGCTGGACGCTTGCCGCGCTGCCCAGCGCCACGCGCAGCGGCCCGGCGGCCAACCGGCTGATACGGGTCAGCCCCGTCGTCATCCTGGCGTCGTTGATTGCGCTGGCGTTGATGACGCCTGACGCGGCAATCCTGACCTCGACAGCGGGTGTCGTCGGCTATGTGATCGCGCTGGCGGGCGTGGGGTTTGGCATCGGCCTCGCGTGGCCGCACTTGCTGACCAAGGTGTTCAGCGCGGCGGCGAAGGGCGAAGAGACGTTGACGTCGGCATCGATCACCACCGTCCAGCTGTACTCGGCCGCGGTCACGGCTGCACTGGCGGGCGTCATTACCAACAGCGCCGGCCTGGTGGACCCCGGCGGCGTGGCCGGGGCGCAGGCAGCGGCGCGCTGGTTGTTTGCGGCGTTTGCGGTTGCGCCCGCGCTGGCGTTGTTTTTGCTGGCGCGGGTGACCCGAACGCAGCAAGGGGCTACGCAAGCTTGAATGCGACGCGGGTCAGGGAATCGATCGGGTCGGGAATCATGATCGGCAGGCCCGCGCCACGCGCCGCGGCATTGCCCCCCGCCCACCAGCCCTGCCATTCCTGCGAAGATTCGGGCCAGAATCGTCCAAACGCGGTATAGAACGTCACACGGCTCTTTGCTACGCTGGCGTCACCTGAATAGGGTGACGGCCATGAGCAACAAGATTCGAGTGCTTTGCGTTCAGCCATCGTCGATGAC
>CAJYKY010000230.1 GCA_913775005.1 uncultured Achromobacter sp. | reverse complement strand
TAATTTTTTTAAAGTGTACCGACGGCATTCCCGCATGGATATCGGATCAAACTCAAAAATAATCGATAATCGCCAAAATATCGTACCGGTCCTATTTCCGCCGGGCGCTATCCCCGATTCACGCGATTCACCGCCGCAACAATTAATCCGGCCGCATCGTCAAACATAATTCGCGGATCGCGGCAATATCGCCTTGGCGCGCCAGCCGCTGGATATGTTCGCTGAAGGGTTTCAGCGCCGGGTCCCGCGCCAGCACGGCGCGCGCCCAATCCATCAAATCCGATATGGCGCCGCTATCCAGCAAGACCGTCACCTGCGCCAGTTCTGCGGCTGACAGCTGCGGCGCGGCAGCCGGCACCGGCTGCGGTTCATCGCCCGCCTGGATCATCGGCAACTGCAACAAGCGGCCCAGCACATGGCGCAAATCCACCAGGCTGATCGGCTTGAGCAGGCTGGCGTCATAACCGGCATGGCCTACATCCAGCGTGTCATGCGCCGTGGCCGACACCGCCACGACGGGCACGTCGGGCCAACGCTTGCGAGCGGCCGCCAGCACCGCAGAGCCGTCGGCGCCTTCCATGCGGTGGTCGGTCAGGATCAGGTCGGGCCGGCGCGCGTCCGTTTCAATACGCGCCACCATGCCCAGGCCGTCGGATTCGCTGTCCACCTGAAAGCCAAGGCTGGCCAGTTCTTCGACCAGGAATTCCCGGATTTCCGGCGTGTCTTCGGCCAGCCACAAGTGCTTGCCCGTGCCATCCAGCGTGGGCAACACGTGCGCGGCGGCGGCGATGTAGTGGTGCGAAATGCGCGATTCGTCCATCTTCCTGACGGGCAGGCTCACGCAGACGCGCGTGCCCTGCCCCAGCTCGCTTTCGATCTGGATGCGGCCATCCATGCGCTCGACCCATTGCTGCACGATGGCCAGGCCCAGGCCGACGCCCGGCTGGTTGTCCGCCGCTGCCAGCCGCTGGAAGGGTTCAAAGATGCGCTTGCGATCTTCCGGCGCAATGCCGCAGCCGGTGTCGCGCACCGCCAGCACCAGCAAGCCCGAGGCCTCGCCCACGCCGGGCGCGACGTAGTCGGCCGTCAGCGTCAGCACGCCGCCCCGCGTGAACTTGGCGGCGTT
The DNA here is from genome assembly GCA_913775005.1 of uncultured Achromobacter sp. Taxonomy (GTDB): domain Bacteria; phylum Pseudomonadota; class Gammaproteobacteria; order Burkholderiales; family Burkholderiaceae_B; genus Achromobacter. Next base: position 3,577 of record CAJYKY010000230.1, on the reverse strand, counting down.
GTCGATCAAGTTGGACAGCACCTGGCGCACGCGCTTGCCATCCATATCCAGCACGGCAGGCACCGCTTCTGACACCCGCAGCACGAAGCGGTTGCCCTGGCGTGCCGCAATGGGCGCGGATTCCTTGGCAACGGAATCCAGCAAGGCGTGCACATATTCCGGCGCCAGACGCAGCGCCTGGCCATCGACGCCCGCCGCGTAATCAATCAGATCGTTGACCATGCCCAGCATGTGGTCGGCGCTGCGGCGGATGATCGCGCCGCGCGGCGCGTCATCGCGTCCGCCCGCCTGGATCAGATCCGCAAACCCGATGATGGCGGTCAGCGGCGTGCGCAGGTCATGGCTGATACGCGCCAGAAAATCCTGCCGCACGCGGCCGGCTTCGTCCGCCTGGATCAGCGCGGCCTGAAGCGCCTGCGTCCGTTCGGTGACGGCTTGATCCAGCCGCTGATGTTCCAGTTCGCGCGCCTCGGCCAGCTCGCGCTGCACTGCCACCCGCTCCTGGCGATGCTGGCGCGACCGGCCGTGCACCAGCACAGCCAGCATCAGCGATACCGACATCAAGTCCCAGGCGATCTCCGGCCACCACTCCCACCGGCCCGGCAACAGCCCGTGGATGAAGGCCAGCCGCAGGAACAGGCACGCGCAATAAATGGAGAACGACAGCAGGAAGATGCGCGCATTGGCGTGGCCGCGCCGCCAGCCATCCGCCATCGAGATGATCCACACCAGCGCCCACAGAAAGATCAGGCCGATCAGCGTCTGCGCACTGGCGCGATAATCGCCCCACGCCGCCCAGGCGGCGCCGGCAATGCCCAGCACGATCAGCACCCCATATACCCATCGCCACAGGCGGACCCGGTGCAGGTTGGCAAACAGCATCGCCATGAAACCGAACAACGTGGCCGCCACCGTGGCCAGCACACTGGGCGCGCGCAGCACCAGTTCACCGCCGCCCGGCAGCACATAGCGGTAAAGCAGGCCCTGGAACGACGCGCTGTAGAGGATCTCGGCAACGATGGCGGCCGTCAGCAACAGGAAAACGGGATCGCGCTGCGCGACGCCCAGCACGCCGGTATAGATGCCGACCATCACGAGCGCGCCGAACAGCAACGCCAGGATCAAGGTGCCGCGCTGACCTGCGCCGACAAATGCCGCCGGCGTCCACAACGTGGGTTCCATGCTGATTGCCGACCGGCTCTGCACGCGAATCAACACCGTCATGCGCTCGCCCGGGGCCAGCGGCAAAGTGGCAACCGACACGGCGGTCGGCACCTCGCGCGACGCCAGCGGTTCACGATTACCGGCCAGCACCACCCTGGCAGGTTGCGATTGGCCGTCGGCAAACAGGTAGAAGCGCACGTCTTCCAGACGCGGCACGCCGAACGACAGCCAGCGTTCGACAAAGCCGTTGGTGGGGTTGTCGACGTCGAACTTCAGCCAGAACACCGACGCGGAAAACCCCCGGTTCAGCCACGCGGGCGACACGGGCTGCCACGAAGCCTTCAGCACCTGTTCGACATCCAGGCTTGCTGTGGGGTCCACCAGGCCCAGCATCTCGTGGTTCAGCGGCAGCCGGCCTTGCACCTGCGAAAGATCAATGACGGGCTGAGCAGGCTGAGCGGCCACGGGCAGCGTCAGGCACAGCAGCGCGAACCACAGCGCGGCCAACATCCACGGCAACCAGGGCTGCCCCCGCGCGGCCCCGCTAGGCATGAGGGTCAAACTCCTGGCGCAAGGCCGTGGGCGGCATGCCGAAGCGTTCCCGGAAAGCGGTTGAGAAATTGCCCCGGTTGCCGTAGCCCACCGCCTGGGAGATGGCCTGGATATCCAGCCCGGTCTCACAGAGCAGGCGGCGCGCTTCGCGCATGCGCTCTTCGCGCAGGAACTCGAAGACGGTCGTGCCCGCGCAGCGGCGGAATGCCTGGTTCAGCCGCCGGGCATTGGTGTTCAGCGCTTGCGCCAGCGTGATCAGTTCGGGCGTGTGGTCCAGCCGTTCGCGCAGCAGCTTGCGGGCGGCGCGGAACAGCACGCCGTCCAGCGAGGCGCCGGCCGCTACCGCTGACGTGCCATCCTCGGCAACGGATCCGGCGGGCGCTGGCGCCGGCACCGGCGCCGAGGCCGGGGCCACGCGCAGGTGAATCAACAGGCGCAGGCGCACTTCTTCAAAGTCGAACGGCTTGGCCACGTAATCCACCGCGCCCGCCGACAGGCCCGCCACCCGTTCATTGGGCAGCGCGGCGGCGGTCAGAAAAATCACGGGGATGGCGCGGGTCGCCTGGTCGGCCTTGAGCAGCCGGCAGGCGGCCAGGCCGTCGCAGACGGGCATGGTCACGTCCATCAGGATGATGTCCGGCTGCACCAGCTGCGCCTTGCGATAGCCGTCGTTGCCGTCCTCGGCCACGTAGACGCGGCAGTCCTGACTGGTCAGGAAATCCACCAGCAGCATGCGGTCTTCGGGACGATCCTCGACGACCAGCACGCGCAGGCCGGCAAGCTGGCCCAAAGCCAGGGGATCAGAGGCGTCATTCATGTCCGGCATTTTTCCATGTCGGGGCGGCATCACGTGGACAGAACGAGACAAATTCAAGGCGGTAGCGTGAATAAATTTCCTTGCGGCAAACCTGCCCTGCATTCCAGCAAACCTCGGTAATGGAATATTTGCGTACTTACGATAATGTTTGTTACAGCGCGAACCGATCCAGGTCACACTTTGCATCACCTATTTCGTGGCCCGCACGCCACATAAATAAATGGGGACATGCAACACCCACGGTGGCCCGCGCCGGAGCTCCCACGAAGGCATGTTTCAGCCTTAAACAATCGTAAAAAATGTTGTTTACGATGGCTGTAAAGATATGTCAAATAGCGTCTACTAATTCGAATTGTAACATTGCCGTCCGAGTCCTCATGCGCCGTCTACCCCAATCTTGCCGACCTGCCGCTGTCCTGCTGCCCCCGTCTTCCTCGCGCATTGGCCTAACGGCCATGGCCGTGGCCCTGGCGCTAGCCGCCGGCCCGGTCCTGGCGCAGAACGTGCAGATCCACCTGCCCTCGGCCGCCGAGCCGGGCCGGACGCTGCCGCAGCCGGTCATGCCGGAAAGCATGCCCAACGCCCCGTCGGTGTCGGTGCAACAAGGCAGCGCATCCGAGGCGCCGGCCGGCGCGGACAAGCTCACCTTCAAGTTGACGGACATGCGCGTGGAAGGCGCAACGCACTACCCCGCTGACAAGCTGACCCCGTTCTATCAGGGCCTCATCGGCAAGACCATCACGGTGGCGGACGCCTTCAAGGTCGCCAGCGACATTGAACTGCTCTACCGCAACGACGGCTTTGTCACCACGCGCGTGATCGTGCCCGAGCAGACGGTGGACGGCGGCGTGTTCCGCATCCGCGTGGTCGAAGGCTACATCTCGGACGTGAAGTACGACGGCGATATCGGCCCGGCGCAGGCCGCCATTGAAAAGCTGGTGCAGCGCCTGCGCGGCGTGCGCCCGATCAACGTGGCCGAAGTCGAACGCCAGCTGCTGCTGGCCAATGACCTGTACGGCATGGTCGTGCGCGCCTCGCTGGAAG
>CAJYKY010000229.1 GCA_913775005.1 uncultured Achromobacter sp. | reverse complement strand
GCGATGCGGGCCGAGTCGATGCGGCTCATCTGGCCGGCGCCCACGCCCAGCGTCATACCGCCGCCCACGAAGACGATGGCGTTGGACTTCACATACTTGGCCACCTTCCAGGCGAACGCCAGGTCGTTCATTTCCTGTTCGGTGGGCTGACGCTTGCTGACCACCTTGAGCGCGTCGCGCGGCACGTTGTAGGAATCGGGGCTTTGCACCAGCCAGCCGCCGCCCACGCGCTTGATGTCCAGGGCGTTCTGGCCCACACCCAACGGCACTTCCAGCACGCGCACGTTCTTCTTGGCGGCCAGGATGGCCAGCGCAGCGCCGTCATAGGCCGGGGCCAGCAGCACTTCCAGGAACTGGGCGCTGACGGCTTCGGCCGTCGCGGCGTCCACCGGGCGGTTGAAAGCGATGATGCCGCCAAACGCGGACGTCGGGTCGGTCTTGAATGCCTGCTGGTACGCGCCCAGCGTGTCGGCCGCCACGGCAACGCCGCAGGGGTTGGCGTGCTTGACGATGACGCAGGCGGGCACGTCGAAGCTGCGCGCGCATTCCCATGCGGCGTCGGCGTCGGCGATGTTGTTGTACGACAGTTCCTTGCCCTGCAACTGGCGGTAGTTGCCCAACAGGCCGGCGGGGCGCTGCGCGTCGACATAGAAGGCGGCGCTTTGATGCGGGTTCTCGCCGTAGCGCAGCGCTTGTTCCTGCTTGACCTGCAAGGTCAGCGTGCCCGGCCATTCATTGCGGGCCGGCACGGCTTCCTGCGCCGGTTCGGCTTCGGTCAGGCTGGTCAGGTAGGCGGCGATGGCGCCGTCGTAGGCGGCCGTGTGAGCGTAGACCTTCGAGGCCAGCGCCAGGCGCAGGCCGTACGAGGTGCTGCCGTTCTTGTCCATTTCGGACAGCACGCGCGAATAATCCACCGGGTCGATCACGACCGTCACGCCACCGGCTTCGGTGCCGTGGTTCTTGGCAGCGGCGCGCAGCATGGCCGGGCCGCCGATGTCGATGTTCTCAACCGCGTCGGCAAACGTGCAGTCCGGCTTGGCCACGGTTTCACGGAACGGATACAGGTTGACCACCAGCATGTCGATGCGATCGATGCCCGCTGCCTTGATGGTGTCCATGTGCTCGGCGCTGTCGCGACGGGCCAAGAGGCCGCCGTGAATCTTGGGATGCAGCGTCTTCACGCGGCCATCCAGGATTTCCGGCGAACCCGTGTGGGCGGCCACTTCGGTGACGGTCAGGCCGGCGTCGGCCAGCAGCTTGGCAGTGCCGCCGGTCGACAACAGGCGCACGCCACGCGCGGCCAGGGCGCGGGCAAATTCAACGATGCCGGTCTTGTCGGACACCGAAAGCAGGGCGGTTTCGATTTTCATGGTGGGGACGGGAGTCGGGCGGGCGCCTTTCTCGTTCTGGTCGGGATGGGAAATCTGCGAAGAGTGGACGGCGCCCGATTCGGCCCGCCCACGCGAAAAAGCTAAACCTGGATATTGTGCGCCAGCAACTTCTTGCGCAGGGTGTTGCGGGTGATGCCCAGCATTTCAGATGCGCGCGACTGGTTGCCGCCCGAACGCTCCAGCGCCACTTCCAGCACCGGACGCTCGACACAGCGCATCACCATGTCCCACATATCGTGGGGCTCGGATTCACCCAAGTCTTCGAAATAGCGCTCCAGACTGGCGCGCACGCATTCTTCCAGGACATCTTTCTTGCTCATTTGAGTACAGATATTTTTATGTTGGTGTTTGAGGCGGTTATGCCGCCAGCAGGGCTTCTGCGACCGGCGCCGGGTGGGTCTCGCCGTCGCGCGAGAGAGTGTCGAACCAGTCCGCCACCGCCCGCCACTGGTCGCGGGTGTTGTCGATCAGGTTCATGCGGGCGCAGAACGAATCCGCGCCCGGCAGGCCGTCCAGATACCAGCCGATATGCTTGCGCGCCGTGCGTACGCCGGTGTGCTCGCCATAAAAGCGGTAATGGTCGTCGAGATGTTCGAGCAGCAGCTCGCGCATTTCCCCATAGGTGGGAGGGGCCAGTGTTTCGCCCGTGCGCAGGTAGTGGTCGACTTCGCGGAAAATCCAGGGACGGCCTTGGGCCGCCCGGCCAATCATGACCGCGTCGGCGCCAGTGTAATCCAGGACGTGCTTGGCTTTTTCAGGCGAGTCGATATCCCCGTTGGCAATCACGGGAATATTCAGCTCGGCCTTGACGGCGCGGATAGTGTCATATTCCGCCTCGCCCGTATAGAGGTCGGCGCGTGTGCGGCCGTGCAGCGTCAGGGCGGCGATGCCGGCATTTTCAGCCAGTTTCGCCACCCGCAAGGCGTTGCGGCTGTTGCGGTCCCAGCCCGTGCGGGTTTTGAGCGTGACCGGCACACCCAGCGGCGCGCAGGCGGACACCACGGCGTCCAGGATGCGGACGATCAGGTCTTCGTGGCGCAGCAACGCCGAGCCCGACGCCACATTGCACACCTTTTTGACCGGGCATCCCATATTGATATCGATGATGCGCGCGCCCTTGCCGGCGTTGAAGACGGCCGCTTCGGCCATCATGGCCGGGTCGGCGCCCGCGATCTGGACGGAAATGGGGGCGATCTCGCCGTCATGATTGAGCCGACGCGAGGTCTTGACGCTATCCCACAGTTTCGGGTTGCTGGCGGCCATCTCGGATACGGCGTAGCCCGCTCCCAACTTCTTGCAAAGTTGTCGGAACGGACGGTCCGTCACGCCCGCCATGGGCGCGACAAGAACGTTGTTGGGAAGGGTCCATTGGCCTATGCGCATGGTCACATTTTAACCGGCTCGATCGGACCCCCCTTTTTCAGGGGCCGACAGCTTGGTAACAAGCGGGAGTTTCGCGCTCAAAAACGCGACGCAAAATCAGGCGAACAATCAGGCGCGGAAGCCTTGCAGCAGGTGCTGCGCCAGCGGGGCGCGCAGCGGTGAGGCCAGGTCCATCCCCAATAAAGCCAGCCCGCAGGCGTGCTCGACGGGAGCCAGCCCCGTGGCGAACACGCGCGGCATCAGGTCGGTCAGATCGGAAGAGCGTCGTGTAGGGAAAGA
>CAJYKY010000228.1 GCA_913775005.1 uncultured Achromobacter sp. | reverse complement strand
GAAAAGGCGTATCGGCGCATCGACCTGTACCGGGGCCGCAAGGCGGTGCTGCGGCTGTGTGAAATCACGCGGCTGGAACACGCCTGGAGCGGCGGCGACCCGGCTGTGAAGTATCACGCGCGCGTCGGGCCGGATGCCTCGGCGCTGGTGTGGCGGTTCTTCCAAAGCCTGCGCCGCAACGCGGTGGGCCGGACGGGGTAGCGCGGGGGCGGCTACGCGGGCTACCAAGCGGGAGTGATGTGGCGGGAATGATGCGGCGGCAATGATGCGGCGGGAATTGTTCGGCAATCGGGAATGAATATGTCGAACCCGCCAGATGCAATTTGCGCGCCGCGCAGCAGTAAGATGGAAAGCTGTTCGAACCTGTCCTCGCGTTGTGCGTTGGCCGGGACGCTTATTGGACGCGCTGACCATGTCTCTTTCTATGTTCCAGGCCTCGGTGCCTGTTTTTATTCGCGGCATGACCGTGTTGTCTTCGCTGCTTGAAAAAGCCGTGGCGCATGCCGAGGCGACGGGGCTGGATCCGTCTGAACTCGTCAACGCGCGCCTGGCGCCGGACATGTACCCGTTGTCCGGCCAGATCCAGCGCGCCAGCGATGCGGCGAAGTTCGCCGCGCAGCGCTTGTCGCAGGGCCAGGCGCCGAAGTTTGCCGACGATGAAACCACCATCGCGCAATTGCAGGAGCGCATCGCCAATACCATCGCCTATCTGCACACCGTGACGCCGGCGGACGTTGACGGGTCCGAAGCGCGCAAAGTCGTGGTGAACTTTGGCGACTTCAAACCCGAGTTTCAAGGCGATACCTATCTGCTGACGTTCGCGCTGCCCAACTTCTACTTCCACGTCACCACGGCGTACGCGATCTTGCGCCATGCGGGCGTGAAGATCGGCAAGCTGGATTTCCTGGGGCCGTATTCGCCGCCGGGGACGCAAGCGGCGCAGCAGTAAGTGCAGCGATAAGGGCGAGGCCTGGCGCCTGACTGCGAACCGCACATCACCTGCGCTGACGCGGCGCCGCAGAGCACGCGGCGCCGCGTAGCCGCGTCTTGCTTGTGCGCCGCGTTGCCGCTTATTGCCTCTGCGCGGCGTCGCCGCAGCCGCCCGCCTCGCCCATCTTCGCCATGTTCTGCTGGATTTCCTCGGGCGAATAATCGAACTTGTGCGTGGCGATGGACCAGCGGTGGCCGAAGGGGTCGATGACCTGGCCATAGCGGTCACCCCAGAACATATCGGCCACGGGCATCGCCACCGTGGCCCCCGCCGCTTCGGCCTGCTTCATGGAAGCGTCCACGTCCGTCACGTACAGGTGCAACGTGACCGGCGAACCCTTGAGCGCTTTGGGGCCAAGGCTGCCCCATTCGGGAAAATCGTCCATCAGCATCACCACCGAGTCACCGATACGGATGGCCGCGTGCATGACCTTGCCGTTGGGGCCGGGCAGCCTGGCCAGCTCTTGGGCGTTAAACGCCTTTTTGTAGAAGGCGATGGCATCCGATGCGCCTTCGCACACGATGTGCGCGGTGACGGTGTGCATGCCTTGGGGAATGGGTTGCGTTGCGGGCGTAGCCATGAATGTCTCCAGATTGGGTAAGGGTTTACTTTGCGACGATGGTTCTGAAACCGCCCCAGCACATGCGTTTGAAGTCGAATACGCCTTCACAGCTCATGCTGCTTAAACGCGGGTCCGCCATGACTTTTTCATTGATGCGGTCACGCTCGGCCTTGTTCGCGTACGTGATCCACGAGAACACCACGGTCTCGCCATCCTTCGCGCCAGCCGCTGCCGAAAACGACCCGAAGCCTTCTTTGTCGATGTCGTCGGCAACGCTTTCATGGAAGTCCAGCGCGCCGTATTCCAGCCACACTGCCTTGGCCTGGTCGGCCATCTTTTTATACGTATCCAGATTCGCCTTGGGGACGGCGAGCAGGTAACCATCTATGTACTCTTCCATTTTTCACTCCTTTGATTGCTGTTGTTCTATCGACGGCGGACGCGCCCGCGAGTCGCGTTTGCCAGTCGCTTTTGCCTTTTTCCCGGCGAGACTTGGAATGACTGCGTGGGTGTGCCGGTAAGAGCCACTTTACGAGCAATCTCACCGCTTTCCGATAGGTGATTGCGACATTCTTGCGGGTAGATTGCGACAGCTTGCAGGCGTATGCTTAGCGCATGAAAAACGTCGCTTTCCTATTGCCGTCGGGCGCGAATATCGCTTCGCTGGAAACCGCGCGTCACGGCTTTCTGGTGGCCAACCAATACCTGGTGGCGCAGGGCCGGGCGCCGTGCTTCACGGTGCGCACGTTGGCGCTGACGCGTGAGGTCAGCCTGGATGATGGCCGGATCAAAGTGCAGGCCGACGCCGTGTTGGCCGATGCGCCGCAGGTGGATATCTGCATTGCGCCGCCTTTGCTGGGCGCGGTGTCCGACGCGGTACTGTCCAACCGCGAATTGATCGACTGGCTGGCCCAGCACCATCGCAACGGCGGCGAAGTCGCAAGCTTGTGTATGGGCGCGGCCTTGCTGGCGGCCGGCGGCGTGCTGGACGGCCAGCAGGCGGTGGTACATTGGGTGGCGCAGAATCTGTACGCCAGCCTGTTCCCGAACGTGCAATGGACCAGCGACCGCGTCGTCATGGCGGACAACGGCGTCTACACCAGCGGCGGCGCATTCTCCGCCGCGCATCTGGTGCTGCACCTGATCGAAAAATATACCGACCGGGATACCGCGATCTGGTGCGCCAAGTATTTCCAGCTGGATTGGAGCCGGCAAAGCCAACTGCCGTTTGCCGTGTTCATGGGGCAGAAGGCGCACGCCGACGAAGTGGTGCGCGCCGTGCAGACCTACATCGAAGGGCGCTACACCGAGAAGATCACTGTCGAGGATCTGGCTGACCGTCACGCCATGGGCCGCCGGACGTTAGAGCGGCGCTTCCGCCAGGCCACGGGCAACAGCATCGTTGAATACGTGCAGCGCGTGCGCGTCGAAGCCGCTAAGAAACGCCTGGAAAGTTCGCGCAAGAGTGTGGCCGAAGTGATGTACGAAGTCGGCTACAACGACACCAAGGCGTTTCGCGATATTTTCAGCAAGTACTGCGGGATGTCCCCCGTGGGATATCGCGAGCGCTATCAGTAAAAATCGAATTCCTCTTACAGCTTTTTCTGGACGCCTCGGCCTATTCTTGACGCGTCGCGGCCTGAACCCAGGCCCGGGAGGAAAGCCAGGATGAGCATCACCGTCACGCAGGGTGATCCCCGCTACCAAACGCTGAAAAAAGGCTTCAACCTGCGCTGGCCCGCCAAGCCCGCTGATGCGGCCGCGCGGGTGGAACTGTGCGACACGCCCGAGGCCGCCGGAGCGGCGCTGGCTCGCATCGTTGGCGCGGGCTTGCGGCCCACCGTGCGCAGCGGCGGCCACTGCTATGAAGACTTCGTGTCGAACAACCCGGGCGGTGCCATTCTGGACTTGAGCCTGCTTGACCGCGTGCCGGCCGCAAGCGATGGGCTGCTGCGCGTGGCGGCAGGCTCGCAGAACTGGAACGGCGACCAGGCCTTGTACAAGCGCCACGGCGTGTCCTTGCCAGGCG
>CAJYKY010000227.1 GCA_913775005.1 uncultured Achromobacter sp. | reverse complement strand
TGAGCGCCAGTTCGGCCAGATGCCGGGCTTGAACCAGATGTCGTCCACCAGTTCCGGTGGCGCGTCGGTCATCACGATGCAGTTCAACCTGACGCTGCCGCTGGACGTGGCCGAGCAGCAGGTGCAGGCCGCCATCAATGCGGCGTCCAACCTGCTGCCCAGCGACTTGCCGGTGCCGCCCACCTACAACAAGGTGAACCCGGCGGACGCTGCCGTGCTGACGCTGGCGATCACGTCGCCGACCATGCCCTTGCCGCAGGTGCGCGATCTGGTTGATACGCGCGTGGCGCAGAAGCTGTCGCAGATTCCGGGAGTGGGTCTGGTCAGTGTGGCGGGCGGGCAGCGGCCGGCGGTGCGGGTGCAGGTCAACCCGCAGGCGCTGGCGGCCAACGGCCTGGCGTTGTCCGACTTGCGCACTGCGATTGTCGGCGCCAACGTCAACCAGCCCAAGGGCAACCTCGATGGCCCGCTGCGTTCCACCACGATCAATGCCAATGATCAGTTGAAGTCGCCCACCGACTACAACGACCTCATCATTGCCTACAAGAACAACGCGCCGCTGCGCCTGTCCGATGTGGCGCGCGCGGTGGAAGGCGCCGAAGACACGCGCCAGGCCGCCTGGGCGGGCGACAAGCCCGCCATCCTGTTGAACATCCAGCGCCAGCCGGGCGCCAACGTGATCGATGTGGTCAACCGAATCCAGACGCTGCTGCCCCAGCTGCGCGCGGCCTTGCCCGCCACGCTGGACGTCACCGTGGTGTCCGACCGCACGCAGACCATCCGCGATTCCGTCGACGACGTGAAGTTTGAAATGCTGCTGGCCGTGGCGCTGGTGGTGATGGTGACCTTCGTGTTCCTGCGCAGCCTGACGGCGACGCTGATTCCGAGCGTGGTCGTGCCGCTGTCGCTGGTCGGCACGTTCGGCATCATGTATCTGGCCGGCTTCTCGATCAACAACCTGACGCTGATGGCGCTGACCATCGCCACCGGCTTCGTCGTGGACGACGCCATCGTCATGATCGAGAACATCGCCCGCCACATCGAAGAGGGCGATAAGCCCTTGCAAGCGGCGCTCAAGGGCGCCTCGCAAATCGGCTTCACGCTGATTTCGCTGACGTTCTCGCTGATTGCCGTGCTGATTCCGCTGCTGTTCATGACGGAAGTCGTGGGCCGGCTGTTCCGTGAATTCGCGATCACCTTGGCGGTGTCCATCCTGATCTCGCTGGTCGTGTCGCTGACGTTGACGCCGATGATGTGCGCGCGCTTGCTGCGCGCCGAATCGGAACAAAAGCACGGGCGCTTTCATACGGCCACCGGCAACTTCATCGACCGCGTTATCGCGGCCTATGACCGCATGCTGCAAATCGTGCTGCGGCATCAGCCGCTGACGCTGTTGGTGGCGCTGGGCACGTTCGCGCTGACGGTGGTGCTGTACCTGGTGGTGCCCAAGGGCTTTTTCCCGCAGCAGGACACCGGGCTGATCCAGGCCATCACGCAGGCGCCGCAATCCATTTCGTTCCCGGCCATGGCCGAACGCCAGCAGGCGGCGGCGCGGCTGGTGCTGGAAGATCCCGACGTGGCGGCGGTGTCGTCGTTCATCGGCGTGGACGGCAGCAACGCCACGCTCAGCGCGGGCCGCATGCAGATTTCGCTGAAGCCCCAGGCCGAGCGCAATGGCGACTTGCGCACGGTAATGGCGCGGCTTCAGGAATCGCTGTCCAAGCAGGACGGGCTGACGGTCTACATGCAGCCCGTGCAGGACCTCACTATTGAGGACCGCGTCAGCCGCACGCAATACCAGATGACGCTGTCCAACCCGGACTTGAAGGTGCTTAGCGAATGGACGCCCAAGCTGGTGGACCGCCTGCGCCAGGTGCCCGGCTTGAAAGACGTTACCGATGACCTGCAAGACGATGGCTTGCAGACCTGGGTGGAAATCGATCGCGATGCGGCCTCGCGCCTGGGCATCACGGCGGCGGTCATCGACGAGGCCCTGTACGACGCCTTTGGCCAGCGCCTGATCTCCACCATCTTCACGCAGTCCAACCAGTACCGCGTGGTGCTGGAGGTGCAGCCGCAGTTCCAGATGAACCCTGGCGCGCTGGGCCAGATCCACGTGCCGACCTCGTCGGGCGGACAGGTGCCGCTGTCGTCGGTCGCGCACATTACCGAAGGCCGCACGGTGCTGGCCGTGAACCGGCTGGATCAATTCCCGATGGTGACGGTGTCGTTCAACCTGGCCCCGGGGGCGTCGCTGTCCAACGCGGTTGAAGCCATCACCGCTGCCGAGGCCGACATCGGCATGCCCGCCAGCGTGGAAACGCGCTTCCAGGGCGCGGCGCTGGCATTCCAGAATTCGCTGACCAGCACGCTGTGGCTGATCCTGGCGGCCGTGGTCACGATGTACATCGTGCTGGGCGTGCTGTACGAAAGCTATATCCACCCCATCACCATCCTGTCGACCTTGCCATCTGCGGGCGTGGGCGCGTTGCTGGCGCTGCTGATCAGCGGCACTGAACTGGACATGATCGGCATCATCGGCATCATTCTGCTGATCGGCATTGTGAAAAAGAACGCCATCATGATGATCGACTTTGCGCTGGACGCCGAGCGCAAGCGCGGCCTGACCCCGCGCGCGGCCATCCATGAAGCGGCGCTGCTGCGCTTCCGGCCGATCCTGATGACGACGCTGGCCGCGCTGTTCGGCGCCTTGCCCTTGATGCTGTCCACCGGCACGGGCGCGGAACTGCGCCAGCCGCTGGGTCTGGTGATGGTGGGCGGCCTGTTGCTCAGCCAGGTGCTGACGCTGTTCACCACGCCCGTCATCTATCTGATGTTCGATCGCCTGTCGCGCCGTTGGCGTGGCGTGCGTGACCCGGCCGCCGGGGACGCGTCATGATCATGTCGGCCCCCTTCATCGTCCGGCCAGTGGCGACCACGCTGCTGAGCCTGGCGGTTGTCATGGCGGGGCTGCTGGCGTTTTTCCTGCTGCCGGTGGCGCCCTTGCCGCAGGTGGACATTCCCACGATTTCGGTGTCGGCCAGCCTGCCTGGCGCCAGCCCCGAAACCATGGCGTCCAGCGTGGCGACGCCGCTTGAACGTTCATTGGGCAGCATCGCCGGCGTGACCGAGATGACGTCCAGCAGCTCGCAGGGGTCGACCCGCATCACGCTGCAATTCGATCTGTCGCGCGACATCAACGGCGCCGCGCGCGATGTGCAGGCCGCCATCAATGCGGCAAGATCGTTATTGCCCACCGGCCTGCGCAGCAACCCCACGTATCACAAGTCCAACCCGTCGGACGCGCCCATCATGACGCTGGCGCTGACGTCCGACACGCTCAGCCAGGGCCAGCTGTACGACATCGCGTCCACCATCGTGGCGCAGAAGCTGTCGCAGGTGGACGGCGTGGGCGAAGTCACCGTGGGCGGCAGCTCGCTGCCCGCCGTGCGCGTGACGGTGCTGCCCGGCGCGCTGGCCAATCGCGGCGTGTCGCTGGACCAGCTGCGCGCCACCTTGGCCAACGCCAATGCCAACCGGCCCAAGGGCGTGCTGGAAAACGACCGCTATCACTGGCAGATCATGGTCAGCGACCAGCTCAGCCGCGCCGAGCAGTACCGGCCGCTGATCGTGGCGTGGAACGACGGCGCACCCGTGCGCGTGTCGGACGTGGCCACGGTAGAGGATTCGGTTGAAGACCTGTACCAGACCGGTTTCTATAACGATCGCAACGCCATCCTGATGATCGTGCGCCGTCAGGCCGACGCCAACATCATCGAAACCGTGGACGCCGTGCGTGCGCAATTGCCGGTGCTACAGGCGCTGATGCCCGCGGACGTGAACATGACGGTGGCGCAAGACCGCACGCCCAGCATCCGGGCGTCGCTGCACGAAGCGGAACTGACGCTGATCATCGCCGTGGGCCTGGTGGTGCTGGTGGTGTTGCTGTTCCTGCGGCGCTGGCGGGCGGCCATCATTCCCAGCGTGGCGGTGCCGGTGTCGCTGATCGGCACGTTCTGCATCATGTATATGTGCGGCTTCACGCTGAACACGATTTCGCTGATGGCATTGATCGTGGCCACGGGGTTCGTCGTGGATGACGCCATCGTGGTGCTGGAAAACATCATGCGCCATGTCGAAAACGGCATGTCGCCGATGCGGGCGGCGCTGCGCGGCTCGCGCGAAGTGGGTTTTACCGTGTTGTCGATGAGCCTGTCGCTGGTGGCGGTGTTCATTCCCATCTTGCTGATGGGCGGCGTGGTGGGGCGCCTGTTCCGCGAATTTGCCGTGACCTTGTCGGCCGCGATCATGGTGTCGTTGATTGTGTCGCTGACGCTGACGCCGATGATGTGCGCGCGGCTGTTGCGCCATGAACCCAAGGCCAAGCAAGCGCCCGGCCGGCTGGCGCAGTGGTCCGAGCGCGGCTTTGAAGCCATGCTGGACGGCTACCGCCGCAGCCTGCGCTGGGCGCTGGCGCATGGCCGGCTGATGATGCTGATCCTGGCCGTGGCAGTGGGGCTGAACGTCTATCTGTACATGGTGGTGCCCAAGGGATTTTTCCCGCAGCAGGACACCGGCCAGCTGCTGGGATTTTTCCGCGTCGATCAAGGCACGTCGTTCCAGGCCACGGTGCCGAAGCTGGACGCCTTGCGCAAGGTCGTGCTGGCGGACCCGGCCGTGCAAAGCATGACGGGTTACGCTGGCGGGCGCGGCGGCAGCAACAGCAGCTTCATGCAGATCCAGCTCAAGCCGCTGGAAGAACGCAAGGTGTCGGCCGATGTCGTCATCAACCGGCTGCGCGGCAAGTTGCAGAACATGCCGGGCGCGCGCATGTTCCTGGTGTCGCAGCAGGACATCCGCATAGGCGGGCGGCAAAGCCAGGGCTCGTACGACTACACGCTGATGTCGGGCGACCTGCAACTGTTGCGCACCTGGATGCCGAAGGTGCAGCAGGCCATGGCCAAGATTCCCGAAATCACCGACGTGGATACCGACGTTGAAGACAAGGGCAGGCAGATCGATCTGGTGATCGACCGCGAGGCCGCAACGCGGCTGGGCGTCAGCATGTCCACCATTTCCACCGTGCTGAACAATTCGTTCAGCCAGCGCCAGGTGTCGGTGATGTACGGCCCGCTAAACCAGTATCACGTGGTGCTGGGGCTGGCGCCCAAGTTCGCGCAAGACATTGAATCGCTTAAGCAGGTGGAGGTGATCACGTCGACCGGCGCGCGCGTGCCCTTGCTGGCGTTTGCCAAGCTGCAAAACTCCAACGCGCCGCTCAGCGTGCAGCACCAAGGCCTGTTCGTGGCCGACACGGTGTCGTTCAGCCTGGCACCCGGCGTGTCGCTGGGCCAGGCCACCGCCGCCATCGACGCCGCGGTGGCACGCATCGGGCTGCCGTCGGACCAGATCCAGGCGGGTTTCCAAGGCACGGCCGCCGCCTTGCAGCAGACCTTGGCGCAGCAACCGTGGCTGATCCTGGCGGCGCTGGTCACGATGTATATCGTGCTGGGCATGCTGTACGAAAGCTTCGTGCATCCGTTGACGATTCTGTCCACGCTGCCGTCCGCCGGGTTGGGCGCGCTGCTGGCGCTGTTGCTGGTGCGCTATGACTTCACACTGATTGCGCTGATCGGCGTGTTCCTGTTGATTGGCATCGTCAAGAAGAACGCCATCATGATGGTGGACTTTGCGCTGGATGCCGAGCGCAACCAGGGCATGGCGCCGCGCGACGCTATCTTCCAGGCGTGCGTGACGCGTTTCCGGCCCATCATGATGACGACGATGGCCGCTATTTTTGGCGCATTGCCGCTGGTGATGGCAACCGGCGCGGGCGTTGAAATGCGCCAGCCGCTGGGCATCACCATCGTGGGCGGCCTGGTGCTGAGTCAGATCCTGACGCTGTACACCACGCCCGTGGTCTATCTTTACCTGGATCGTTTCCGCCTGTGGGCCGCGCGCGGGCGCGGCGCGCGCGGCGGCGATCCCGCTTCCATAAAAAACACATGATCCGCTTCCCATTTCAAAACGCCTTTTTCCCTCGCAGCGCGGTGACGTTGGCGCTGTGCGCCATGCTGGGGGCCTGCGCGGTCGGCCCCGACTATCAACGCCCTGAACTCGATGTGGGCGCGACGTATAAGGAAGGGCAGAGCCAGGCTCAGGTCGACGGCTGGAAGCGCGCCGAACCGCGTGATGAGGCGGATCGCGGGCAATGGTGGCGCGTGTATGACGACGCCACGCTCAATGGCCTGGTCGATCGCCTGAACACGTCGAACCAGACCATTGCGCAGGCCGAAGCCAACTACCGCCAGGCGCTGGGTGTGGTGCGCGCCGCCCGCTCCGGTTTCTACCCCACCGTGGGTGCGGGCGCCGGCATGACGCGTTCGGGCGGCGGCAATGGCGCGTCGTCGGGCACCGGCGGCAGCACAGTGTCGAACCAATATTCGCTGACGGGCAGCGTCAGCTGGGAACTGGATGTGTGGGGCCGCGTGCGCCGCAGCACGGAATCATCCGAAGCCAGCGCGTCGGCCAGCTATGCCGACCTGGCGGCCACGCGGCTGAGCGCGCAGGCGGCGCTGGTGCAGACCTATTTGCAGCTGCGTGTGCTGGACGAGCAGAAGCGCTTGCTGGACGCCACGGTGGCGGCGTATGAAAAATCTTTGCAGCTGACGCAGAACCGCTATGAGGTGGGAGTGGCGGGTCAGGCCGATGTGGCGGTGGCGCGCACGCAGGTGGAAAGCACGCGCGCGCAGTCAATCGACCTGGACTGGCAGCGCGGCCAATACGAGCATGCGATTGCCGTGCTGATGGGGCAGGCGCCGTCGCATTTCAGCTTGCCGCCGGCGGTTTTCACGCTGCAATTGCCGCAGATTCCGGTAGGCCTGCCGTCTGAGTTGCTCGAGCGCCGTCCGGATGTGGCGGCGGCCGAACGCCGGGCGGCGGCGGCCAATGCGCAGATCGGGGTGGCCGAGGCCGCGTGGTTCCCGTCCTTGACCTTGTCGGCTGATGGCGGGTTCCGCAATGGCCAGTTTGCGGAATTGTTGACCGCGCCCGCGCGCTTCTGGTCGTTGGGGCCGGCGTTGGCGCTGACGATCTTTGACGGGGGCGCGCGCGCTGCCCAAGTGGAACAGGCGCGCGCCGCCTATGACTCGCAAGCCGCCGCGTACCGGCAGGCGGCGCTGGTCGGGCTGCGTGAAGTAGAAGACTATTTGATCCAGCTGCGGGTCATGGAGAACGAACAGGTGGTGCAGCGCCGTGCGCTGGAATCCGCCCGGGAGTCCCTGCGGCTGATTCAGAACCAGTACCGGGCAGGATTGGTGGACTACCTGAGCGTGGCGGTGGTGGACGCCACCGCGCTCAGCAGCGAGCGCAATGCGTTGAGTCTGTTGGGCACGCGGCTGGTAGCCAGCGTGAATCTGATCGTGGCGCTGGGCGGCGGGTGGGATGGCTTGCCGCCCGCGCAGCCAGCAAACCCGGGCTAGCCGGCCGGCGCGGCAGGAGCAGGGCTTTGCGGCGGTGCCGCAGACACGTCCTGCGCCGTGGCCGCCGGCACGCCGTCGCCCGCAGGCCGGCGCGCTTCCAGCGTAGACAGCGGCTCGGCGTGCAGCATGTCCGGGAAACAGCAGGCCACCAGATATTCCATGGCCTTGTCGATGCGCGCCCAGCCTTCGGGCTGATGCAAGGGCAGCCCCAGAAAGTGCGTTGCCGTCTTGGCGCGCAACGCCAGATACACCGAGCCCGCCAGAATCAACCCCACTACGGCCGGCACATCCAATTCGTCAGGCGCAAGCTCATCGACGCGGTCGATGAATCCCCGCGCGGCCTTTTCGCGGCGCTCGGCCAGTGTGGACGTCACCTCGTTGTGTTCAATCAGTTCCCAGCGCCGCACTTCGCGCAGCGTTTCATTGCCCATCAGCGTTTCAAGCTGTGCGCGCAACATCGTCAGGACCAGATCGCCCGGCGGCTTGTGGCTGGATTCTTCGGCGGCCAGCAAGCCCGGGTTGCGTGTCCAGAAATCCTGCTCCTGCATCCATGCCAGAAGCAGGCCGGGCATGCCGTCGAAGTAGCGATAGATGAGTTCTTTGCTGACCCCCGCGCGTTTGGCGACGGCGTTGATGCCGACACCGCCCATGCCTGTTTCCAGGATCTGGGCCTCAAGGGCTTGCAGGATTTGGCGCTCGGTATTCGCACGGCGGGACATGGCTGTTCCTTCATGACGAGAGAGCCGGCGGGGTTCGTGTTGGCGAAGATACCCGGCTGGAACGGACGCCGCTCCGGCCAAGCCGGCAGCGGGGCAGAATCGTCCGCAATTAACCCGATATCTTGCAGACTTCCCGCCCCGCGGGTCAAGCCTTAGAGCACCCCGCGTATACCCGCGATGCCGTGTGCGCCATGCCGTAGTGCCTGCGACAGGGTAGTGGTGGACTGCCCGCCCAGCGCGAACACCGGAATGCCCGCGTCGCGGTTGCCCTGGACGAAACCTTCCCAGCCCAGCGTGGCCGCGCCCGGGTGGCTGGGCGTGTCCAGAACAGGGCCCAGCACGGCGAAGTCCGCGCCCAGTTCGCGCGCGTGGACGACCTGCGCGTTGTCGTGCGCCGACACCCCCACCAGCGCGCCGGCCGGCAGCTCCGGACGGGCGTTCAGGCGGGCGGCGTCGGCGGTGCGCAGATGCACGCCGTCGGCTTCCTTCCACCACGCGGCGGGATGCACGCTGTTGACCAGCAGGCGCGCACCGGCAACGCGGCAGCGCTTTTGCACCTGCTGCAAGACTTCATGCAGCGAGGTGGCGTTGGCGCCATCCGGCCATTGCGGTTCACGGAATTGCACCAGCTTCACGCCCCGCGCCAGCGCGGCATCCAGGCGGCCCAGGAAGGCGGCGACACCCGCGCGCGATCCAATCGAACTGATGCCGTACGTGGTGGGCAGTTGCAGCCAGCGCAGCGGCGGCAGCGTGGCGGGAAGCAAGTCGCCGACCGACGCTGCGTTGGCCGGGTCGACCCATTCCAGGCGCTGGTTCTCAAGGCCGGTGGGCTCGCCTTCCCAGGCGGTCACGTGGCAGAACGCCAGCCGCACGGTGGTGTGCGGATAGACGTGCACATAGGTCACCCACGGACGCGACTGCGTGACGCGGATGCCCAGCTCTTCCTGCAATTCGCGGGCCAGCGCTTGCAGCACCGTTTCGCCCGGCTCCAGCTTGCCGCCCGGCAGTTCCCACCAGCCCGACCACGGCTTGCCTTCAGGCCGCTGGCCCAGCAGCAGCATGCCGTCTTCGCGCAGGATCAGGCCGGCGGCCACGTCCACGATTTTTTCAGACATGGCGGGCCGCCCAATCGCGTGCGAACTGATAGGCCACGCGGCCGGAACGCGACCCGCGTTCGATCGTCCATTGCAGCGCTTCGGTGCGCGACGGCGCAATGTGTTCCTCGGGGCAGCCCAGTTCGCGCAGCCAGTGGTAGACGATGTCCAGGTAGTCGTCCTGCTTGAACGGGTAGAACGACAGCCACAGGCCAAAGCGTTCGGACAGCGAGATTTTCTCTTCGACCGTTTCGCCCGGATGGATTTCGCCATCGGGCTGATGCTTGGCTTGCAGGTTTTCGCTCATGTATTCCGGCATCAGATGGCGCCGGTTGGACGTGGCGTAGATCAGCACGTTGTCGCCAGACGCAGATACCGAGCCGTCCAGCACCGACTTGAGCGCCTTGTAGCCCGCTTCGCCTTCTTCGAAGGACAGGTCGTCGCAGAACACGATGAAGCGTTCGGGGCGTGGGGCGACGAGTTCGACGATGTCGGCCAGGTCACCCAAGTCGGACTTGTCGACTTCAATCAGCCGCAGCCCGCGCTCGCCATAGGCGGCCAGCATGGCCTTGACCAGCGAGCTCTTGCCGGTGCCGCGCGCACCCGTCATGAGTACGTTGTTGGCGGGCTTTTTTTCAAGGAACTGGACGGTGTTGCGGTCGATCGTGGCCTTCTGCCGTTCGATATGTTGAAGGTCTTCAACATCGATGCGCGCCACGTGGCGCACGGCATCCAGCCAGCCGCGCGCGCCGCGCTTGCGCCAGCGAAAGGCGTGCGCGCTCCAGTCGATTTCGGGCGTGGCCGGCGGCAGAAAGGCCTCCAGCTGCGCCAACACGCGCTCGGCGCGCTGGATAAGGGTAGAAAATTCGCTTGCGCTCATGAGGATCAGGAACGGTAGTCAGCGTTGATCGACACGTATTCGTGCGAGAAGTCGCAGGTGTAGACCGTGTCGCTGACCTGGCCGCGGCCCAGCGCGATGCGCACCGAGATCTCGGCCTGCTTCATGACGCGCTGGCCATCGGCTTCCTGGTATTCCGGATTGCGGCCGCCGTTCTTGGCCACCAGCACATCGTCCAGCCACAGGCGGATGTTGGACACGTCCAGATCGTCGATGCCCGCGTAGCCAACGGCGGCCAGGATGCGGCCCAGGTTGGGGTCCGACGCAAAGAACGCGGTCTTGACCAGCGGCGAATGCGCCACCGCGTAGGCGACCTTCAGCGCTTCTTCGGTGGTGCCGGCTTCTTCGACGCGGATGGTCATGAACTTGGTGGCGCCTTCGGCGTCGCGCACGATCTTGGTGGCCAGATCCAGCGCGGCGGCGGTCAGTGCCTGGCGCACGGCGGCGTAGGCGGCGTCGGACTCGCTGTTGACGTTCACGCCCGACTTGCCGGTGGCAGCGATGATGAACGAGTCATTGGTGGACGTGTCGCCATCAACGGTGATGCGGTTGAACGACGCGTCGGCGATTTCAACGGCCAGCTTGCGCAGCAGCGGCTGGGCGATGCCGGCATCGGTGGCCAGGAAGCTCAGCATGGTAGCCATGTTGGGGCGGATCATGCCCGCGCCCTTGCTGATGCCGGTGAAGGTGACGGTCTTGCCGTCGATCTGCACCTTGGCCGACGAGATCTTGGGCAGCGTGTCGGTCGTCATGATGCCGTGGGCGGCGCTGGACCAGTGGTCGGCGGCCAGGTTGGCGATGGCGCCCGGCAGGCCGGCCACCAGGCGGTCCAGCGGCAGCGGTTCCAGGATGACGCCGGTGGAGAACGGCAGGATTTGCGACGCGGGCACGCCCAACAGCTTGCCCAGCGCTTCGCAGGTGTCGTTGGCTTTCTTCAGGCCTTCTTCGCCGGTGCCGGCGTTGGCGTTGCCGGTGTTGATGACCAGCGCGCTGATGGGGCCGCCGGCGGCCAGATGGGCCTGGCAAACTTGCACGGGGGCGGCGCAGAAGCGGTTGCGCGTGAACACGCCCGCCACGCTGGTGCCTTCGGCCAGGCGGAACACGGTCAGGTCACGCCGGTTGGCTTTGCGGATGCCGGCCTCGGTGACGCCGATTTCAACGCCGGCAACAGGAAAAATTTC
>CAJYKY010000226.1 GCA_913775005.1 uncultured Achromobacter sp. | reverse complement strand
CTTCCATTGATAGCCGGTGACCTTGATGGTGAGGTCGGCGCTAGAGGTGTCTTTCATGGCTACGACCGTCTTGGTGGCCGGTAGCGCCATGGCAATGACGATGATGAAAGGGATGACCGTCCAGGCGACTTCCACGCCCAGATGTTCATGGAACGTTGCCGCCTTGTGCCCCCGGGATTTCCGGTGCGCCCAGATGGAGTAGAACATCACCCCGAACACACCGATGAAAATCACGATACAGATCGTGAGCAGCATCCAGTGCAGCCACATGATGTCGCGTGATATTGCTGTCACGCCTTCATGCAGGTTCAGCTGATTGACCTTCGGGCCGCCGGGCATGTCTTGCACCTGAGCACTAGCCACGCCGCCAATCAGCAACGCACAAGCCCCCAGTATCCCTCTCCACTTCTTCATGCTTACCTCGAAACACGGCGCGAGGGCCCTTGTCGCCTAGTGGCACGAGTGTCACTTCAACAGGACTACGCGCAATTATTAGATGGCAGGGTTAAGCAGGGAGATAGAGCGGCCCCCGCGTTCCCACTCGAAATCACAAAGAAACTGGCGGATTATAGCGGACACGCAAATAGATGTAAGACAAGCCTCTTGAATTCATCGGGCCTGCCCCCATCTGCACGCGCCACGCGCTTACCCCTCTTGACGCCTGCCACAAAGCGTGTGGCATAAAATCGTCGGCAATCTCTTTACGACGCTCACCCATGCCCAAGCCGTTGTCCGATTTGTATGCCGACCTGTGCGCGCGCGCGCAGGAACCCGCCCCTGATGGCGCGCACGCTTTATATATAGCGGGGCGGCGCTGCGGTTGGGCAACGCATGCCGCCTGCGATGCGCTGCGCGGCGCCCCCGGCATCACTTACGACGACGCCGCTTTGCATATCGGCGCGCAGCTCGCGCCGGGCGCAATGCTCAATGCCGTGCTGGAACGCGCGGCCGAACTGTTGCGTCAAGCCAACTGCCTGCGCGGCTGGCGCGACGAATTGCTGGACGTGATGGACGGCGACGATGCGTTGGGCGTGATCGAACGCGCTGCCGTCCGGCCGTTGGGGCTGTTGACCAAGGCGGTCCATCTGAACGCCTGGACGCCCGACGGCCGCATCTGGGTCGCGCGGCGCGCGCTAAGCAAGTCCACCGATCCCGGTATGTGGGACACCTTGGTCGGCGGGCTGGCGGGTAGCGGGGAAGACCTGGAAGTGGCGCTGGTGCGCGAATGCGGCGAAGAAGCGGGCCTGGACGCGCCGCAGCTCGTGCAGCGCACGCCGCTGCGCACGATCCTGCGCATCCACCGCCGGCTGCCCGAGGGCTATCAGGTGGAAGACGTGCTGACCAGCACCTGCGTGCTGGCCGCCGACGTCCGCCCCGCCAACCGCGATGGCGAGGTGATGGAGATCGCCGTTGCAGACGTCCCGACCGTGGTGCGCCAGATTGCCGAGGGCGAGTTCACGCTGGAGGCGGCGCTGGTGCTGATCGAAGACATCATGCAACGCCAGGCCGCCGGCCAGATCTGAACCGGGATCAGCGCGGCGCCACCCCCGGTTCGCCAAGCAGACCGGGCGCGTCCTCTTCGCGGGGCGAACGCGCGGAAGAGGCGTCGTCGTGAGCGGTGGGCGAAGGGGGGGTTGAAGACGCAGGGGCGGATTCCGCCGCAGAAGAAGCCGATGCGGCTGCCGATGGCGCAGTGGTTGATGCCGAAGTGGTCGACGCCACCGCGGTCACCGGCGCGGTGTGGACCGGTGAACCAGCTGCCGGCGCTTCAGCCCCCGCCGCCTCGGCCGCCTCCGCCGCCTGCGCGGGGCTCAGCGCCGACGCCGGCGCCGGTGTGGGCGCGGCGGGTGTTGCGGATGCCTGTGAGAACTGCTTCCAGACTTCGATCGCGCGCAGCCGTTGCTTGGCCACGACCTGGATCCGTTCGCGCAAATGCTCATCGCGTGCCAGCAGCGCGTGGAAATCCCGCGAGGACAACATCAACAGTTTGCTGTAGCCCAGAGACGTTACGTCCGGCGTGATCTGCTGTTCGCCCAACAGCCCCAGCTCGCCAAAGAACTCACCGCTACCCAGCTCGATCATGGTGTTGTCGGGCAGATGCACCGCCACAGCGCCCGACGCCACGAAGCACATCTCTTCACCATGGCGGCCCTGCGTCAAAACGCGCTGATCCGGCAGCGACAGGCGCGGCTTGAGCAGCTTGCTGATTGCGCGCAGCGAATCGGGCGACAAGCCTTCAAACAGCGGCACGCGCTTGATCAATTCGGCCGCGCTCATTTCGATGTCCAGCGGCGGGTGCGTGTCGATATGCGCCCAACGGCTCTTTAACTGCGCCATCAGATCGGCGTAGACCTCGCCGCTGATCAGGAATTGCTCAAGCATGTCGCGGTAGCGAATGCGTTCCAGCTCGCGCGCGACGCGGCCCAGATAGCTTTCCTGCAACCACTGCGCGTAAGACGGGTATTGCAGGTTCAGCGCCTGCATGGCGCTTTCAATCAAGTCCAACCGGCGCTGATGCAAGGCAACGATGCGCTGGGTAGCCTCTTCGCCCAACAGGGGCGTGATCTGCTCGCGCGCAAACACGATCAGCCGCTGCGCCACCGACCGCTTGCTCATCAGATTGGCGAAGCGCTGGCCAAGCTCGCGCGCCAGCCACCCCTGGAATCCAAACACATAGTGCATGCGCAGGGCCAGCCGGAAGCCGGTGGAATAGCGCACGTCGGCCACGATGGCGCGCTCAAAGCCCGGCACGCCGCCCAGCCGGATAGCGTCCTCCAGCCGTTCGGCGCGGGCCAACAGGGCTTCGGCCATGCGCCAGTCCACGATCTGCGCTTTCAGAATGTCGAAGAACATTTCCTCTTCGCGCTGCGCCACGATGGCCAGGCCGACGGACACGCGCTGCTCATCGCTCATCTGGCTGACCTGGCCGTCATGCACGCTGGTCAGGCTGGCGTCGAACACCGCGCGGATGCGGTCGCGCACCTCGGTGCCGATGTGCTCGGTCTTGGCGACTTCGTCGGTCTTGCCTTGCAGGTCTTCCAGCGCCACGGCCAGCGCCTGGTTGCGGATGGTGCGCTCCACCGAAGACAGCTGGTTCAAGCCCAGCATGCGGATCAACGGGCGCAGGCTGATGCCGTTGATGAACAGCGTCAGCAACACGTAGCTGGTCGTCGCCACCGCGATGAACTGGCGCGCCTCTTCGGCCACCCCCGTCTGCTCAGTCACGGCCAGCGCCAGCGCCAGCGACACGGCGCCGCGCAGGCCGCCCCACAGCATCACCACCTTGTACGGGTTGCTGACCTTGGTGCCCAGCCGCGTTAGCCCGAGTAGCGGCAGCAGCCCGAACACCACAATCGCGCGCGCGACGAGCGTGGCGACGAACACCACCGCCACCAGCACCAGTTCCTGCCAGTCGGCGGCGGCCATCAGCTTGGGGATCAGCATGGCCGCGAACAGGAAAATCAGCGAATTGGCCCAGAACCCGAATTGCTCCCAGGCGCTGGACAGGTATTCGAACGTCGTGGGCGACATGCGCGTGCGGCCCGTGGACCCCACGACCAGCCCCGCGATCACCGTGGCCACCACACCGGACACATTCAGGTAGTGCTCGGAGATGAAGAAGGACAGGTAGGCGAGCGTCAGCGTCAGCGTGATCTCGGCCGTGGGAAAACCGCGCAGCCATGCAAACAGGAAGCAGGCCAGGCGCCCCATCGCAAAGCCGGCAAGACCGCCCCCGATGAAGTGCACGATGAAGTCATTGAAGATGCCGCTGACGGTCAGCTCGCCGTGACCGCTCAACACGGCCAGCAGCACGGAATACAAGGCAATGGACGCCGCGTCGTTGAACAGGCTTTCGCCTTCGACCAGCGTCGTCAGCCGCTTGGGCGCGCCCACTTCGCGGAAGATGCCCACCACGGCAACCGGGTCGGTGGTGGCAACGATGGCGCCCAATAACAGGCACACCACCAGGCCATAAGGCGATATCGCGTCCAGCGTCACGCCCACTACCACCGTGCAGACCACGACGGCGACGATCGCCATCATCAGAATCGGCCCGATGTCGTCCATCAGGCGCCGCACGTTCATCGACAGCGCGGTTTCAAAAAGCAGCACGGGCAGGAACACCATCAAGAACGTCTCGGACGAAATCTCGAAGCGTTCCAGCGAGTCCAGAAAATCACCAATCCAGCTGGGCGCCCAGCCGTGTACGTGAATGATGATACCCAGCAGACAGCCAACAATAGCCAGCAGCACCGAGTACGGCAGCTTGAGGCGGCCGGCCAGGGGCGGCATGAAGCAGACCAGTGTGAGCAAACCGGCCAAACCGAAAACAAGAAAACCTACATCCATGGGTGGCGCCGCGTCCCGATCATTAAGCGAGTGAGAATTTTCCCAAGAATAGCGGCTTTTTTCCTAGGGCCCGGCGTGGATGCGTTAGAGAATGCACGTTTCGTTACCCCAAGCGCGGCGGCTGATACGCGCCGCGCAATGTTTTTTGGGTAATGTGCAGACATGAACACTTCGACAGGAGCGGCACTTGCCCCGCGTCCAATCCCTGGCCCGGCGTCTTGACGCCCCCGCCATGCTCGTCCAGCTGACCGATAGCCATTTGTTCGGTGAACCTGATGTCGCCATGCTTGGCGTCAACACCGATGCCAGCTTGCGCGCCGTGCTGCGCCAGATCGAGGCCGACGGCAAGCATCCCGACCTGCTGCTGGCCACGGGCGACCTGTCGCAAGACGGCGAGGCCGCTGCGTACCGGCGCTTTGCCGCCATCCTGGGTGAGTCGGACGCGTTAGCCGGCGCGCAGATCCGCTGCCTGCCCGGCAACCACGACCAACCGGCCGTCATGCGCCAGGAGCTGGCGCAGTGGTCCACGCCGGTCTCCGACGTGGGCGCGTGGCGCGTCGTCACGTTGGACACGACGGTGCCGGGTTCCAATGCGGGTCATCTGCCTGATGAGCAGTTGGACATGCTGGAAGCGGCGCTAGACGCCGCGCCCGGCCGCCATACGCTGGTCGCCATGCATCACAACCCCATGCAGATCGACAGCCATTGGCACGACTCGATGATGATCGACAACCCGCAGGCCTTGTTCAAGCGCCTGACGCGCTGGCCGCAGGTTCGCGTGCTGCTGTGGGGGCATGTGCACCACGAATTCGATCGCCGCCGCCACAATCTGCGCATGCTGGCCACGCCGTCGACGTGCTTTCAATTCAGCATTCGCGACGGCAAGCACGTAGTCGACAACATGGCGCCGGGCTATCGCTGGATCAAACTCTATCAGGATGGGTCGATGGCAACGGGCGTGCGCCGCGTGCAGGACGCGCTATGGCACACGGCGATGGCAACGGACAACGCGCGCGCCGCATAAAAAACGGGGCACCAGATATATGAAATATATGTGGTGCCCCGCAAGCATCCGTCTCATAGGGGAGGGGAAAGAGGAGAAGCCGCGACGGATGACAAGACGGCTAACCGAAGTTCGCGGTCTACATGAAGTTAGTCGGGCCGATCCCTATTAAGTTTCTGCAAGTCCCAGAAATTTTTGCCCGAATTTGTATCAATTTATTGGCGTGCCGCGCTGGCCGGTGAGTGACGACGCGAGCGGCAGTCGATCTTGAATTACGCAGCAACGAGCAGACAAAAGAAAAGGGCCGCTTTCATAGCGGCCCTTTCTGCGCAGGGGCGAACGTGACGCCCGGCGGATCACGAAGCCAGATTGCCGCGCATCTTTTTCAACGCAGCGGCTTCGATCTGGCGAATGCGCTCGGCCGATACGCCGAACTCTTGAGCCAGTTCGTGCAGCGTGGCGCCGCCGTCGTCTTGCAGCCAGCGCGCTTCAACGATGCGGCGCGAACGCGGATCCAGTGCATCCAGCGCGCCGGTCAGGCCCGTGCTTTGCAGCTGATCGCGCGCGGCGCGTTCCAGCACGCGGGTCGGTTCCTGACGGCCATCGTCAGACAGATAGGCGATGGGCGCGTAGCTGTCTTCGTCGTCGTCCTGGTTTTCCAGCGACATGTCGCGGCCGGACAGACGCACTTCCATTTCGCTCACGTCTTCACGGCGAACATTCAGTTCGCGCGCGATGTGATCGACCTGTTCCGGGTCCAGCGTCTGACCATCAGGACGCATGCTGCGCAGATTGAAGAACAGCTTGCGCTGGGCCTTGGTGGTAGCCACTTTGACCAGGCGCCAGTTGCGGATGATGTATTCGTGGATTTCGGCCTTGATCCAGTGCACGGCGAACGACACCAGGCGCACACCGCGCTCGGGGTCAAAACGCTTGACGGCCTTCATCAGGCCGACGTTGCCTTCTTGGATCAGATCGGCATGCGGCAAACCGTAGCCCAAGTATTGGCGGGCAACCGACACCACCAGGCGCAGGTGAGACAGAATCAATTCGCGCGCAGCGCCCAGATCTTCCTGGTCGCGCAAGCGGCGGCCGAGCTCGGTTTCGCGCTCGGCAGACAGTACCGGCAGACGATTGACCGAAGAGATGTACGCGTCGATCGTGCCAAGAGCGCCCGGATTGGCAATGGCCAACGCCAGGGCGTTGCCAGAAGCGGCCAACGAGGTACTGGGTTGTTTCATAGCGGGGATCTCCGGATGGCGAAGGGATAACGACATGGATTCGATGTTAGCACTCTAGTAAAGGGAGTGCTAATTCGACTATTGCGGTGCGTCAAAGTTTCCTTTTCGTGACGCGTCCCCGATTAATTTTCAGGCTACTGCTTTAGGCGGTGACGCCCGCCCTTACCAGCCCAATCGCTTCAAGCCTTCCGTCGTAGCCTCGCCATCCGGCCGGACGAACAAGGCGCCGCGCGGGTCCATGAACACCTGGTATTTGGCCCCATCGAACATGGGCATGTAGGCGCCGCTGCCAAATTGGACATCGACAAAGGGGAACCAGTTCGGAAAACTTTTCTTCAGCGATCCCAGGTCGGGCGCCGGCCAATCATCCAGCGCGTGGACCGACCGCGTGGCCGACGCTTCGCGGGCGGCATCGCTGTAACGGCCAGACAGGCGTTCCAGACGATACAACGGCGGCGCGCCTGCGATCAGCGCCGGCACCTTCCAGCGCACGACGCGCGCATCGATCTGCCATTGATCGCCGTACAGCACATATTGCTTGGGTCCGATGCCCTGGGCAGACGCGGTGATCTGGAATTGCCCTTCGGCCTGTTGCCGGATCTCGATGCGGGCGACGACCTCATCGGTGGTCAGCCTGTAAAACTGCACCAGCGACAAGGCCAGCAAACCCGACACGCAGCCCAACAGCACCAGCATCAACCCGAACAGACGACGCACCGGCCGGAATTGGAAAACCTTGCGGCCCCGTTCATCGCGCGGCCCGCCACGGCCCAGCAGCATGACAATGCCTGGCAGGAAAACGACGACGGCGCCCAGAAGGATCCAGACGAAGGGAGCGATACCGTTGATCAAATCAGGCGTTCCTATTCAGGGCGACGCAGTGCCAGGCCCAGCGTGCGCCCACGCGCCGCGAGCCTGCCGCGGCAGGCTCACCAGTATAAAAGCGCGTCGTCAGGCGGCCGGTTTTCCAAGCCGCTCGACGTGAAACCGGATGTGATCTTCGATGAAGGTCGAAATGAAGTAGTAGCCGTGGTCGTAACCGGCCTGCCGACGCAGCGTCAACGGCTGGCCGGCGGCGGCGCAGGCGGCTTCGAACACCTCGGGATACAACTGCTCGGCCAGGAATTGGTCGGCTTCGCCCTGGTCGATCAGAATGCCGGCCGGGAAGGGGTTTGCCAGGCCACGGACAATTTCGGATGCGTCGTACTCCGCCCATGCCTCGGCGTTGTCGCCCAGGTAGGCGCCAAACGCTTTCTTGCCCCAGGGGCAGCGGCTGGGCGCCGCGATGGGCGCGAAGGCAGACACCGACCGGAACTTATCGGGGTTGCGCAGCGCCAGCACCAGCGCGCCGTGGCCGCCCATCGAGTGCCCGAAAATGCCGGTGCGCAAGGCGTCGCCGGGCAGCGTTCCGCCCGTGACGATGTCGTACAGCTCTTGCGTGATGTAGCTGTACATACGGTAGTGATCGCGCCAAGCCGAGGTGGTGGCATCGACGTAAAAGCCCGCGCCCGTGCCCAAGTCCCAGCTTTCTTCTTCACCCGCCACATTCGCCCCGCGCGGGCTGGTGTCGGGCGCGACCAGCATCACGCCCAGTTCAGCGGCCAGGCGCTGGGCGCCCGCCTTGATCATGAACGTTTCTTCGGTGCAGGTCAGGCCAGCCAGATAGAACAGCACGGGCACCGGGCCGTCGTCGGCCTGCGGTGGGACGAAGACCGAAAATCGCATGGGCAGGCCGATCTGAGCGGACTCATGGCGGTAGTAGCGCTGCGTACCGCCAAAGCAGCGATGCTGGGAAATGAGCTCCAGGGCCACGGGCATGGATTTTCTCCGGTATTGGGCTGAAACAAACGTCGACGACTTAGGGTATATCCACGGTACGACGTTCCGTCGCCGAATGTTAACCTGCACTCGAAAGCGGCCGAATGACAAAAAAATGGATTCCGCGCCGGATTTGTGATCACGGCACTTGACCAGCGCTCACCGTGGCACTATTTATATACCGTGAGTGAAGACAACCCGTTCTTCCAGATACGCAAGCCCTGACACTATGGCCCGTCTGCCCCGTCTGTACGCCCCTGGGCTGCCCCAACTGGTGCAGGCCAACTTCATTTCGCCGCTGGCCGCGCCATCGCAACCAGCGCCCGCCGATATCTTGAATCAGCTTGCCACCTGGCTGGGCGAGTCCGCTCAACGCCATCGCGTGGCAGTTCACGGCTGGTTGCTTGCCAATGACCGTATCTTGTTGCTGGCCACACCGGCCGACGAAGAAGGCTTGCCCCGGCTGATGCAGACGCTGGGCCGCAATCTGG
Organism: uncultured Achromobacter sp.; assembly: GCA_913775005.1. Classification (GTDB taxonomy): domain Bacteria; phylum Pseudomonadota; class Gammaproteobacteria; order Burkholderiales; family Burkholderiaceae_B; genus Achromobacter. The sequence continues at coordinate 3,878 of CAJYKY010000226.1, read as the reverse complement.
CCGCGCGCTTGCGTGGCGGCCGGGTGTTCGCGGGCCGCTACCGTTCTGCGTTGCTGGAACCGGGCGCGTGGGTCTTGCCTTCGCTGGTCTGGCTGGAAACGTATCCCGTGCGCAGCGGCGCCTCGCAAGATCCGGATTCCTGGCCCTGGTCTTCGGCTGCCAGCCACACCGGCAACACGACGGCAGCCCCGGCTCAGTGGCAATCTGATCACGCTGATTACTGGGCTTGCGGCAACACGCCGTTCGACCGTCAAGCCAATTACCGCAAGCGCTTGCACGACGGCCTGTCGCGCGAGGAAACCCAGCGCATCGACCAAGCAGTTTCCGGTCAGTGGGCGCTGGGTGGCGCAAGCTTCATTGCCAGCCTGGCGCATACGGCCAGCCGACGCGTGGCACCCGGTCAGCGTGGCCGGCCACGCAAAAAGCCCGCCGCGCCGGCTTCGGCCGACACCGAGGCGCCGGCCTCGACGCCGCCCAGTTCAACGACGCCGACAACATCCTGATTTCGAACCCGCCTGAATGGCGGGTTTTTTTACGCCTGTCGTTTATTCGCTTGATAAATCTCATGCAAACAACCCCATTTAATCGGGGACGCATAAAGCAAATACGGCTGATTTTTGCGGGTCGAGCCGGGCGGGACTGCCACCCCCTACGCGCCGCCCCAATAACGGCGCGGCCGTTGTTATGTCCCTATATTTATGCACTATGACAGAGCATAAATAATATTAGGGTCACACCCCTATTGTTCCTGTTGCACCCTACTTGCAGCGGGGGTATTGTCCGTCTCCTGCACTGCAACATTACGACGCAGGCTCACTGCGGAGCGCGCCATGCCCCAAATTACCCCGATCGAATCCTGTCCCACTCCCAAGGCGACCCCTATCGATGCGACCCGCATCGGTCTGCCTGCGGCTCAGGGCCTGTACCACCCCAAGAACGAGCATGACGCCTGTGGCGTCGGTTTTGTTGCGCATATCAAAGGCAAGAAAAGCCACGCGATCATCCAGCAGGGTTTGAAGATCCTGGAAAACCTGGACCACCGCGGTGCCGTGGGCGCAGACAAGCTGATGGGCGACGGCGCGGGCATCCTGATCCAGATCCCCGACACGCTCTACCGCGACGAACTGAGCCAGCAAGGCATCATCCTGCCCCCGCCCGGCGAGTACGGCGTGGCCATGGTGTTCCTGCCGAAGGAAACCGCGTCGCGCCTGGCCTGTGAGCAAGAGCTGGAACGCTCGGTTCGCGCAGAAGGCCAAGTGGTGCTGGGCTGGCGCAATGTGCCGGTGGACATCGACATGCCCATGTCGCCCACCGTGCGCGATTGCGAACCCGTGATCCGCCAGTTGTTCATCGGCCGTGGCGCCGACGTGATGGTGCCGGACGCACTGGAACGCAAGCTGTACGTGATCCGCAAGACCGCCAGCCACGCCATCCAGAACATGCACTTGGCGCACGGCAAGGAATACTTCGTGCCGTCCGCCTCGGTGCGCACCGTGGTCTACAAGGGCCTGCTGCTGGCCGACCAGGTGGGCCGCTACTACCGCGACCTGGCCGACACGCGCACCGTGTCCGCGCTGGCGCTGGTGCACCAACGCTTCTCGACCAACACGTTCCCCGCCTGGCCGCTGGCTCACCCGTACCGCATGATTGCGCACAACGGTGAAATCAACACGGTCAAGGGCAACTTCAACTGGCTGCGCGCCCGCGAAGGCATGATGCAGTCGGCCGTGCTGGGCGACGATCTGAAGAAGCTGTACCCCATCGTCTACGAAGGCCAGTCGGACACGGCGACCTTCGACAACTGCCTGGAACTGCTGGTGAACTCGGGCTATTCGCTGGCCCACGCCATGATGATGATGATCCCGGAAGCCTGGGAACAGCACACGCAGATGGACGAGTCGCGCCGCGCGTTCTACGAATATCACGCCGCCATGATGGAGCCGTGGGACGGCCCCGCCGCCGTCGCCTTCACCGATGGCCGCCAGATCGGCGCCACGCTGGACCGCAACGGCCTGCGCCCCGCGCGCTACCTGGTCACCGATGACGACATGGTCATCCTGGCGTCCGAAGCCGGCACGCTGTCGATTCCCGAAAACCGCATCGTCAAGAAGTGGCGCCTGCAGCCGGGCAAGATGTTCCTGATCGACCTGGAACAAGGCCGCATCATCGACGACGCCGAGATCAAGCTGCAACTGGCCAACAGCCGCCCGTACCGTCAGTGGATCGAACGCTTGCAGATCAAGCTGGAATCGCTGCCCGCGCCGCGTCAGGCACCCGTTGCCACGCAATCGTCGGTGTCGCTGCTGGATCGCCAGCAGGCCTTCGGCTGGACCCAGGAAGACTACAAGTTCATCCTGGAACCCATGGCCTCGACTGGCGAAGAAGTCATCGGCTCGATGGGCAACGACGCCCCGCTGGCCGTGCTATCTGACCGCGCCAAGCCGTTCTACAACTACTTCCGCCAACTGTTTGCGCAGGTCACGAACCCGCCCATCGACCCCATCCGCGAACAGCTGGTGATGTCGCTGGTGTCGTTCATCGGCCCCAAGCCCAATCTGCTGGACATCAACAACGTCAACCCGCCGCTGCGTCTGGAAGTGTCCCAGCCGGTGCTGGATTTCGCCGCCATGGCGCAGATCCGCGACATCGAGCAAGTCACGGGCAAGAAATTCCGCAGCTTTGAGCTGGACATCACCTACCCCGCCGCCTGGGGCCCCGAGGGCATCGAAGCCCGCGTGGCCGCGCTGTGCGCCCGCGCCGTGGATGCGGTGCAAAGCGGCTACAACATCCTGATCGTGTCGGACCGCCTGGTCGATAGCGAGCGCGTCGCGATCCCCGCGCTGCTTGCCACGTCCGCCGTGCACCAGCACTTGATCCGCGCCGGCCTGCGCACCAACACGGGCCTCGTTGTTGAAACCGGTTCGGCGCGCGAAGTGCACCACTTCGCCCTGCTGGGCGGCTACGGCGCCGAAGCCATTCACCCCTACCTGGCGCTGGAATCGCTGGGCAAGATGAATGACCCCGAAAAGGCCGTGAAGAACTTCATCAAGGCGATCGGCAAGGGCTTGAACAAGGTCATGTCCAAGATGGGCATTTCGACCTACATGTCCTACACCGGCTCGCAGATCTTCGAAGCCGTGGGCCTGCAAAGCCAGCTGGTGAACAAGTACTTCACCGGCACGTCGTCCAACATCGAAGGCATCGGCATCTTCCAGGTGGCCGAAGAAGCGCTGCGCCAGCATCGCGCGGCCTTCAGCACCGACCCGGTGCTGGCCAACGATCTGGAAGCGGGCGGCGAATACGCCTACCGCGTGCGCGGCGAAGAACACATGTGGACGCCGGATTCCATCGCCAAGTTGCAGCACGCCTCGCGCGCCAACAACTACCGCACCTATAAGGAATACGCGCAGATCATCAACGACCAGAGCCGTCGTCACATGACGCTGCGTGGCCTGTTCGAATTCCGCTTCGAGCCGTCACGCGCCATTCCGCTGGATGACGTAGAACCGGCCAAGGAAATCGTCAAGCGTTTTGCCACCGGCGCCATGTCGCTGGGTTCGATTTCGACCGAAGCGCACTCGGTGCTGGCCGTGGCCATGAACCGTATCGGCGGCAAGTCCAACACGGGCGAAGGCGGCGAAGACGAACTGCGCTATCGCGCCGAAATGCGCGAAGGCAAGAGCACCATCAAGGACGGCGACACGCTGGCCTCGCTGCTCGGTTCGGACCGCATCGAAGCCGATGTCGTGCTGAAGAAGGGCGACTCGCTGCGTTCGAAGATCAAGCAGGTGGCGTCGGGCCGTTTCGGCGTGACCGCCGAATACCTGTCGTCGGCTGATCAAATCCAGATCAAGATGGCGCAGGGCGCCAAGCCCGGC
>CAJYKY010000225.1 GCA_913775005.1 uncultured Achromobacter sp. | reverse complement strand
AGGAACGCGGCGTCTACAAGACGGCCTATTCCGAAGGCGGGCTGCGTCAGAAACTATTTGGCCGGCCGGAATTGCCCGAGGCGCATATCGGCAAACGGCTCGCCCACGTAGGTGCCACATAACATCGGCGCCATATAACGTCTGCGCCATATAAGCTCAGCACTCCATAACGTCATACCGACTAAGTATTTATCGCGCGTCAAGCACGATGACAGAATCCATGCATACCCTGTTTCGTGTCCCATGCCATGTCATCGTTGCTTCGTTTTTTTGCCCTCTCTGCCGCTAGCCTCAGCATCGCCTTCACCGCCCCGGCGAACGCGCAAGACAAGTCCACCATCACCGTCGGCATCTCGGTGGGCACCGCGGAAAAGATTTTCGATGTGGTGCAGAAGGTGGCCGCGCGTGATGGCCTGACCATCAAGCTCGTGAAGTTCAACGATTACCAGCTGCCCAATGCCGCGTTGAACGCGGGCGACCTGGATGCCAACGCGTTCCAGCACAAGCCCTTCCTGGACAACCAGATCAAGGCGCGCGGCTTTGACATCGTGCCGGTGGGCCTGACCGTGACGGCGCCGTTGGGCTATTACTCGCGCAAGATCAAATCATTGAACGACCTGCCCGAAGGCGCGACGGTGGGCATTCAGAATGATCCGTCCAACGGCAACCGCGCGCTGCGTTTGCTGGCGGCATACAAGATCATCACGCTCAAGCCCGAGGCGGAAGAGAAGAACACCGCGACGCCGCTGGACGTGGTGAGCAACCCGCGCAAGATCAAGCTGGTGGCGCTGGATGCCGCGCAGCTGCCGCGTTCGCTGGATGACCTGACGGTGGCGTCCATCAACAACGATTACGCCGAGCAGGCGGGCCTGGTCCCGGCGCGCGATGCCATCGGGCGAGAGGCGGCCAACGGCCCCTACGCCAACCTGATCGCCGTGCGCACCAAAGACCGCGACCAGCCCTGGGTGAAGAAGCTGGTGTCGGCATACCAGTCGCCCGAAGTGCGGGCCTACATCGAGAAGGAATTCAAGGGTTCCCTCATTCCGGCCTTCTAACGCGCAGCATCGGCAAACCATCATGAGCATCATTACTTTGGCGGGCAGCCCGTCACAACGGTCCCGCTCTTCCGCGCTGCTGCGCCATGCCGCGCACGTGCTGCGTTCGCGCGGTTTGGGTGTCAGCGAACTGGGGCTGCGCGACATTCCGGCAGACGAGTTGATCGAAGGCCATTACGCCGGCGCTGCGGCCGGTGCGTTGCGGGCCCGCGTGGCCGCCGCCGACGCAGTGCTGATTTCCACGCCGGTCTACAAGGCCTCGTTTTCCGGGGGATTGAAGGCGGTGCTGGACCTGCTGGATGAAAAGGCGCTGGCGGGCAAAGTGGTGCTGCCCATCGCCACGGGTGGCAGCCCCGCGCACCTGTTGGCGCTGGAGTACGGCTTGAAGCCGGTGCTGTCGGCATTGGGCGCGCGCCACATCCTGGCGGGCGTATACGCCACCGATAAGCAAGTGCGCGTGGACGATGACGGCGTGACGCATATCGACGACGACGTGCGCCAGCGGCTGGACGAATCGATCGACCGCCTGACCGATCAGGTCCTGCCGCGCAACATCGTTGTCAACGAAGCTTATGACCTGGGTCGACTCGCGCTGGCGGGCGGGTTCAGCGTCTGACACGGAGAGTTCACCCATGGATGTGTTCTGGTTCATTCCCACACACGGCGACTCGCGTTACCTGGGCACCAGCCAAGGGGCGCGCGCCGCCAGCTACGATTATTTCCGGCAGGTGGCCGTGGCCGCCGATACGCTGGGCTATGACGGTGTGCTGTTGCCCACGGGGCGTTCGTGCGAGGACGCGTGGGTGGTAGCGTCCAGCCTCATCGGTGCGACGCGCAAGCTGAAGTTTCTGGTGGCGATCCGCCCCGGCGTCAGCTCGCCGCAAGTCTCTGCACGCATGGCGGCCACGTTCGACCGGCTGTCCGAAGGGCGCTTGCTGGTGAACGTGGTAACGGGCGGCGACCCGGGCGAACTGGAAGGCGATGGCGTTTTCGTCAGCCACGATGAACGCTATGCCATCACGGCCGACTATCTGAAGATCTGGCGCGGCATTCTGGAAAACAGCCACGATGCAGAAGGCTTCAGCTTTGAAGGTGACAAGCTGGTGTCCAAGGGCGGCAAGGTGATCTACCCGCCGGTGCAGAAGCCGTATCCGCCGCTGTACTTCGGCGGGTCGTCCGAGGCGGCGCATGAACTGGCTGCCGAACAGCTGGATGTCTATCTGACCTGGGGCGAGCCGCCCGAAGCTGTCGCAAAAAAGATTGCCGACGTGCGTGAACGCGCGGCGCGCCACGGACGCACGGTGCGCTTCGGCATCCGCTTGCACGTCATCGTGCGCGAAACGGAGGATGCAGCGTGGAAGGCGGCGGACGAGCTGATCAGCCATCTGAACGACGCCTCGGTGCAAGCCGCGCAGGCCGCGTTTTCAAAGATGGATTCAGAAGGGCAGCGGCGCATGGCGGCGCTGCATGGCGGCAAGCTGTCTGATGAGCAGGGCGGCCGTTCGCATCTGGAGATATCGCCCAACTTGTGGGCGGGCGTGGGTCTGGTGCGCGGCGGTGCCGGCACTGCGCTGGTCGGCGACCCCCAGACCGTCGCCGCGCGTATTCAGGAATACGCCGACCTGGGTATCGACACGTTCATTTTTTCGGGCTATCCGCATCTGGAAGAGTCGTATCGATTTGCCGAACTGGTGTTCCCGCTGCTGCCTGGAAAGGGCGGGCGTCAGCTGGGCAACACGGTCTTGACCGGGCCGTTTGGGGAAGTGATGGCGACCGAACTTGTGCCGAAGGAAGCGGCTAGCTGATGACGGCGTCCGTTCCTTTCCGCCGCGCTGGCGATGGCGCGACGCGCGTCCGTGCGGTAGGCGGCGCCAGTCTGCGCCTGGTGGCCAGTGTCGCGGCGCTGGCCGTCGTGTCGCTGGTCGCACTGGGCGGCGCGGCCAGCCAGGGCGCGCAGCTGACCCTGTTGTCGCTCAGTGTGTTCTTCGTCTTGGCCTGCGGCGCTTACGAAGGCGTGCGCGGGGTGGATCCGAAGCTGCTGGAGCTGGGCCGCTCGGCGGGCCTGACGGCGTGGTCGCGCTGGCGCGACATCGTGATTCCCGGTGCGCTGCCTGCGGTGTTGTCCAGCTTGCGGCTGGCCTTGGTCGTGCTGTGGAGTTTGCTGCTGGTGCGGGACACGTTGACAGGCGCATCGATCATCGGCGCGGGCGATCTGATCTGGCGGCAGGTCGGCCTGTCGTCGGGCAGCCTGTCACCGGTGTATCGGGTGTTGCTCAACATCGTGCTGTATGCCGTGCTGGCCAAGCTTGCCGACGCGCTTGTCACCGCGCTGTCGCGCCGTGTGCTGCGCTGGCAAGCCGCAACGCCGCCAGACACTAACTAGAATTTTTCAGGATTGCACTATGGCCAAGATTCAAGCCATTCATGCGGCGCGTGAGGCGCGGGAGGCGCGTATCGCGTCTGCCACCGACGCCGACGCCGACGGCAACGCCCCGGCGCGCGGCGCAGACCTTGCCAGCGCCGTCGACACATTGGCCAAGCAGCTGGCGGCCACGGCCGTCGAACGCGACCGGCAGGGCGGGCATGCCGCCAATGAGCGTGAACTGATCCGGGCGAGCGGATTGCTGGCGCTGTCGGTGCCGGTGGAGCATGGCGGTGCGGGCGCGCTGTGGTCCACAGTGCTGGGCGCGGTGCGGCGTCTTGCCGAGGCCGATAGCGCGTTGGCGCACGTCTTCGGCTTTCATCATCTGCAAATAGCGGGAGTGCTGTTGTACGGCACGCCTGAGCAACATGCCTATTTCCTGCGTCCCACGGTAGAGCGCCGCCTGTTCTGGGGCAATGCGCTGAACCCGCTGGATCGCCGCGTGGTGGCGCGTGCAGAGCTGGACGGCTATCGCATCGATGGCGTGAAGAGCTTCAGCTCGGGGTCGGTCGGGTCGGACGTGCTGACGTTCTCGGCCTGGCACAAGGTATCGGACACGGCGCTGATCGCGGCCTTGCCGACTCAGGCCGAAGGCATCACCGTCAACCCGGATTGGGACGCCTTTGGCCAGCGTCAGACCGACAGCGGCACCGTGCGCTTTGATCACGTGCGTCTGGAATCCATTCAGGTGTTGCAGGCGCCCGGCACCACGCCCACGCCACGCGCCACGCTGCGTTCACAGGTGGCGCAGCTGATCATGACGAATCTGTACCTGGGCTTGGCGCGCGGCGCGTTTACCGAGGCGCGCCGCTATGTGCGTGAAGACGCGCGGCCATGGTTTGCGGCGGGCGTGCAGCGGCATGCCGACGACCCCTATGTGCAAGAGCGTTTCGGTGAATTCTGGCTGCGCTTGCAGGCGGCCGAGGCGTTGTCGAACCAGGCGGGGCTGGCGCTGGATGCGGCGCTGGCGCGTGGCGTGTCCGTCACGGCGGACGAACGCGGCGAGCTTGCGGTGGCGGGCGCGCAAGCCAAGGTGCTGGCGCATCGCGCCGCGCTGGAAGTGGGTTCGGAATTGTTTGATGTGACGGGGGCCAGTTCCACCGCCGCGCGTTTCGGCTACGACCGCTTCTGGCGCAATGCGCGCGTCCACACGCTGCACGACCCCGTGGCCTACAAGATCCGCGACCTGGGGCGCTACGCGCTGCTGGATCAAATCCCTGAACCGACCGCGTACTCCTGATGCGCCCGACTTTCCCCGGAATGCTGTGATGACCGAGCCTTTCTCTTTATCTTCCGTGCCGCCCACGGTGATCCGTCTGGACGCCGTCAGCAAGGCCTACGCCACGCGCGCGGGCCGTTTCGATGCGGTGCGCGATGTGTCCTTGTCGATCCGCGCGGGCGACACCTTCGGCATCATCGGCAAAAGCGGCGCGGGCAAGTCCACGTTGCTGCGCCTGATCAATCTGCTGGAACGGCCCGACGACGGCGCGGTGCACGTGGCGGGAACAGAGCTGACCGCGCTGTCCAAACCGGCGCTGCGCGCCGCGCGCCAGAACATCGGCATGATTTTTCAGCAGTTCAATCTGCTGCAGAACGAAACCGTATTCGAGAACGTGGCGTTCCCGCTGCGCGTGCATGGCGGCCGCAGCCGCGAGCAGATCGCGGCGCGTGTGCGCGACTGCCTGGAGATCGTGGGCCTGACCGACAAGACCCGCAGCTACCCGGCGCAACTGTCGGGCGGGCAGAAGCAGCGCGTGGCGATTGCGCGCGCGCTGGCCAGCGAACCCGAGGTGTTGCTGTGCGACGAGCCCACGTCCGCGCTGGACCCTGAAACCACGCGCTCGGTACTGGCCGTGCTGCGCGATATCAACAAGCGCCTGGGCGTCACGATCGTGATCGTGACGCACGAGCTGGCGGTGGTGCGCGCGCTGTGCCGCCACGTGGCCGTCATGGAAAACGGCCGCGTGCTGGAGCAGGCAGAGATCTCGGGCGCCAATGTGCACCTGGCCTCGGCATTGGGCCGCGAGCTCATCCGCGAGGCCACCCAGCCCTATGAAGAGGTTGCGTGATGCTGGATACCTTTGTGCAATTGCTGCCCGAGCTGGGCGTGGCGGTCGGGCAGACTTTTCTGATGCTGGCCATCGCGCTGACTGCATCCATTCTGTTCGGCGGGCCCTTGGGCGTGCTGGTGTTCCTGACCGGCCCCGGCCAGTCGCTGGACCGCCCGGTATTGCACCGCTTGCTGAGCTGGACGGTGAATACCGTGCGCTCGTTCCCGTTCATTATTTTGCTGGTGGCGCTGGTGCCCTTCACGCGCGTGATCGCCGGCACGTCCATTGGCCCGGTGGCAGCCGCTGTGCCGCTGTCGTTCGCGGCCATTCCGTATTTTGCGCGGCTGGTTGAGCAATGCCTGCGCGAAGTGCCGCGCGGCGTCATCGAAGCGGCGCACGCAGCCGGCGCGTCTGAACTACAGATCGTGCGGCGGGTGCTGCTGGTGGAAGCGCGCTCGGGGCTGGTGCTGGCGCTGACGGTGCTGGCGGTGAGCTTTCTTTCGTATTCGGCGGTGGCGGGCGTGGTGGGCGGCGGCGGAATCGGCGACCTGGCAATCCGCTACGGCTACTACCGGTTTCAGACCGATGTGATGGTGCTGACCGTGGCGCTGCTGGTCGTGCTGGTGCAGATCATCCAGGTGGCCGGCAACACCATCGCGCGCCGTATCGACAAACGTTGACTCTTCAAGAGGACTCTCATGCCTGTTAATCGCATCGCATTCGCCGTGGCCGCCAGCGCCACCGCCGTCATCACCGCAGTGCTTGCACCCGTCGCGCACGCCGCCGACCCGGCCAAAAAAGAAATCGTGTTCGGCGCCACGGCCGGCCCCTATAGCGACCAGATCAAGCTGGGCATCAAGCCCATCCTGGAAAAGCAGGGCTACACCGTCAAGATTGTGGAATTCAATGACTACATCCAGCCCAACTTCGCGTTGGCGCAGGGCGCGCTGGACGCCAACGCGTTCCAGCATGAGGTCTACCTGAAGAACTTCGCCGCCAAGAACAAGCTGGAATTGTCGGAACTGGTGAAGGTGCCCACCGCGCCCATCGCCATCTACAGCAAGAAGTACCAGAGCGTGGACGCCGCGCCCGACGGCGTGTCGGTAGCCGTGCCGAACGACCCGACCAACCAGGCGCGTGCGCTGGTGGTGTTGCAGGAACTGGGCTGGGTGAAGCTGCGCGATGGCTACGACCCTTTGCAGGCGTCTGAAAAAGACGTGGCCGAGAACGTGAAGAAGATCAAGCTGATTCCGCTGGAAGCCGCGCAACTGCCGCGCTCGTTGGACGACACCGACTACTCGTTTGTGAACGGCAATTTTGCGCTGGCCTCGGGCCTGAAGCTGACGTCGGCGCTGGCGTTGGAAAAGACCACGCCCACTTATCAGAACCTGGTTGCCGTGCGTACGGCGGATATCGGCAAGCCCTACGTCAAGGACATTGCCGCCGCCTACGCGTCGCGTGAATTCCTGGCGGTGACGGACAAATCATTCGCGGGTTTCGTGAAGACGGATTATCAGCAAAAGCTGGAGGCCGCTCGCTAGAGCGTGCACGACTGGGTACGCGGCCATGTTCATCCCCCCGAACGAGTTCGAGCTCTTGCAGCATCTGGAGGTGCCGACTGCGGCGCGTCACGACGATGCGCCGCCCGCTACCGACAACGCCGTTGGCAAGCCGCTGCGGGTGACGGTGCGCAAGCTGATCAAGCACGAGGGTGAACGCTTGCGGTTGGGCGGCATCGACCTGGACATTGCGGCAGGCGAATTCGTCGCGGTGATGGGGCGTAGCGGGGCGGCCAGGCGCGCGTTTGTGCGCATTCTGGCGGGGCTTGATCGCGCCAGCGACGGGGCTGGCGGCACGCCGCTGCGTTCACCGGTGCTGCTGGACAACTTTCCGCAATGGGCGTCTGACGAGCGTGTGCAGCTGTTGTTCCCGGAAGACCGGCTGCTGCCTTGGAAACGCGTGTGGCAGAACGTGGCGCTGGGCCTGCCGGGCGATGCGCGCCCGCGTGCGCTGGAGGCATTGCGGCAGGTCGGGTTGGCCGAATCAAGCCGCCACTGGCCGGCGGAGCTGAACCGTGCGCAGCGTTTCCGCGTGGCCTTGGCGCGTGCGCTGTTGCGTCAGCCCGGGCTGTTGTTGCTGGACGATGCACTGGCCGGGCTGGACGCGCTGTCGCGCATCGACGCACAGGGCGCGATCAGCGAGGCCTGGCGGCACAGCGGCTTTACCACCGTGCTCGCCACCGACGACGTACACGAAGCCGTGACCTTGGCTGACCGCATCGTGGTCATCGATGACGGGGTGCTGGTGTTTGACGAACGCGTGGACTTGGCGCGTCCGCGCACGCGGGGGTCGGCAGCGGCGGCGGCGCTAGCCGCGCGCGTGCTGCGCGTCATCTTGAACGAACCGGAACCCGCGCTGACGGACAGGCCGCTGGCGTCCGTTATCCAGATCCGGCATTTGCGGCTGGCGGTGTGAGTGCCGTCTGGCAAGTGCCGTCTGTCACAAATTTTTTCCATGGCGCCCCGATAGCGCCGCCTTTTGATCAGGAGCAGTCATGAGCATTCAATCCATCAACGCCCGCAACCAGTTTCGCGGCAAGATCAAGGAAATCATTCTTGGGCCGGTGGTGTCCGAGGTCGACGTGGATACGCCCGCCGGCATTGTCACGTCGGTGATCACCACGCGATCCGTGAAGGAGCTGGACTTGCAGGTGGGCACCGAAGTGCTGGCCTTCGTCAAGGCGACCGAGGTGTCCGTCGCCAAGTTGTAAGCCAAGCCGTTGTCGCCAAGCCGATGTAATTCAATCCGAACGACGCTGGCGCTTTTCCTGCGCTGGCGTTAGGCATATATTGTCAGCGCGTTATCCAGCAGTTTCCTCCTGGCGTTCAGCTTTGTGCGTGGGTTCAAGGAGAACGGTACATGCGTCGACTGCAAGGTTGGTTCATCGGCTGGTTATGCCTGGGGTTGGCGGTAAGCTGGCCCGCCACGGCGCAGACCAAGCTGGACAATGCGCAACTGGATCAATTGATGGCGCCTGTGGCGCTATACCCTGATGCGTTGCTATCCCAGATCCTGATGGGGGCCACGTACCCCGACGACGTAGCCGCCGCCGCCAAGTGGTCGGCGGCGCACACGTCGGAGTCCGGGGATGCGGCGGTCAAGGCGGTGGAGGCCGAGCCGTGGGATCCCAGCGTTAAATCCCTGGTGGCGTTTCCGTCGGTCATGGACATGATGGGCCGGCAACCGCAATGGGTGAAATCCGTCGGCGATGCGTTTCTGGCGCAGCCCGATGCGGTGATGGATTCGGTGCAGCGCTTGCGCACGCAGGCGCAAAAGGCGGGCAACTTGAAGAGCACGCCGCAGCAGACGGTGACGTCCACCACCACGGACAACAACAAGACGGTGGTGGTGATTCAGCCGGCTGATCCGCAGGTGGTGTACGTGCCGAGCTACAACCCGACCGTGGTTTATGGCGCCTGGGCCTATCCGTCATATCCCCCTTATTACTATCCGCCGCCGCCAGGGTCGGTGTTTGCGACGTCGCTGGTGGCCGGGATTGGATTCGGCCTGGGCGTGGCCGCCGTGAATTCGATGTGGGGCGGCGTCAATTGGGGACATGGCGACGTCGACATCGACGTCAACCGGTACAACAACATCAACGTGAACCAGCGGATCAACAACGCCCAGGGCAATAACGTGTCGTGGCAACACAATGCCGCCAACCGCGGCAGCACGCCCTACGCCGATTCGGCCAGCCGGCAGAAATTCGACAACCAGCGCCAGGCCGGCATGCAGAACCGGCAGGCAGGGCAAGGGGGTGGTTTGGGGGCTGGATTAGGGGCCAGCGGTCCAGGAGCGGCCGGACCGGGCGCGGGGCAGCGGCCAGGGCAAGGGCCGGGGCACGGCGCCGGTCAAGGTCAAGGCGCGGGCCAAGGCGGCCGCCCACCGGGCGCGGCGCCCGCCCCGAATTCTCGGGATGCCGCGCGTGAACGCGCGGCGCAGTCCTTCGAAGGTCGCACCGGCCAGTCCATACCCGGCCATGCCGAGGCGGGCGCGGGACGCGGCCAGGGCGCCGCAGGCGCGGGCCGAGGGCAGGGTGATGCCGGCCGAACTCAGGGCGCGGGCGGGCGCGACAGTGCCGCCGGCCGTAACCCGGGCAGCAGCAGCGTAGGCACGTCGCAGGCGGGCAACCATGCGCGTGGCCAAGGCGGCACGCAATCGCCGCGCAGCAGCTCCAGCGTGTCCACGCAGGACCGCAATGCGGCCGCCCAGCGCCAGCGCGCGGATGAATCCGCCGCCCGCGAGCGTGCCCGCGCATCGAACAGCAACAACGCGCTTCGCGACGCCGGTAACGGCAACAGCATGCGCCAGCAAAGCCAGCGCAGCGAGATGAGCCGGGGCGGCGGCGGGGGCTACCAGCGCCCGGCCGGCGGCGGCGGGCATCGGGGCGGTGGCGGCGGCGGGCATTTTGGCGGACGGAGGTAAGCAACATGGAACAAGCAGTCTTCATGACGCGTGCCTGGCATCGCGCCCGGGCGCTAGGCGCCGCCACGTTGTTGGCACTGAGTTTGGCGCTGGGTTTGGCGATGCCGGCAGCGGCCCAGCAGATCTATCCCACGCCGCAGGCCGCAGCCGACGCCTTCGCCGACGCGTTGGCCACAAGCGATGTCCCCGCCATCGCCAAGGTGCTGGGCCCGAACCACAAGCAGCTCGTGCCCGGCGGCGTGGCGCAAGACGATATCTACCGGTTTCTGGCCGCCTGGGCGAAAAAGCACGAAATCATCGCGGATGGCGGCCGGTCCTGGCTGGCCGTGGGCGATTCCGGCTGGACGATGCCCGTGCCGCTGGTGCAGGCGGGCAAGGGCTGGCGGTTCGACCCCGTAGCGGGCAAGGCCGAGATCCAGCGCCGCGCCATCGGCCGCAACGAGCTGGCCGCGATTGAAACGCTGCAAGCCTTGCAAGCGGCGCAGACGCGCTACCAGCAGGGCGTGGGCCAGGGCCGCTACGCCAGCCGGCTGGTCAGCCGCCCAGGCGCGACCGACGGACTGTACTGGCCGGAGCTGCCCGGCGCGCCGCCGCAAGCCTTCGGCCCGGACGCGCTGGCAATGGGGCCAGACGTGCCGGTAGAGGACGCCTACGCGGGCTACCGGTTCAAGATCCTGCCCGGCAATCCGGACACGGCCTACCGCATCGTGGCGTGGCCGGCGCAGTACGGACGAACGGGCATCGGCACCTTTGTAATCGGCCCGCAGGGTGGGGTGCTGGAAGCCGACTTGGGACCGGCCACCGCGTCGCGCGCGGCGGCGCTGCGCGAGCGCGATATCGCCCAGGGCGCGTGGGTGGACGCCGACGCGCAACCCGTTGGCAGCAAATGATTTTTTGTGAGTTTCCGGTCTGCCGGGGCGCAGGCGGAGCAGGGGTTGTTGCGGGGTCGCAACAGGCGCATCCGTTTGTCGCCAAACCCCTGGCTGATGCGCTTTTGAAAGGCCGCTGTGCCTAAAATGGCGAGCACTGGGATCGGTGCCCGATCCCGACTTGCCGGACCTTGAAATTGAATCTCATGCATTTTGTCCGCTACGCCCTGGCTGGCGTGGGGATGGCGCTTAGCGCCGCGGCGGCATCGGCCCCGATCTTTGTCCTGAACTCCCTGGACGCCAACGTCAGCATCATCGACCCGGCCACCTACAAGGAAGTGCGGCGCGTGCCCACCGGCAAAGAACCGCATCACCTGTATCTGACCCCGGACGAGAAGTCGTTGATGGTGGCCAACGCCACCGGCAACACCATCACGATGATGGATCCCAAGACGGGCGAAGTGCAGCGCACGCTGACCGGCATTGTCGACCCCTACCAGTTGCAGTTTTCGCCGGACATGAAGTGGTTCGTGACGGCGGCCAACCGGCTGGACCACATCGACATCTACGCGTGGCAGCCGCAGGAAAAGGGTGCCGAGCTGAAACTCGTCAAGCGCGTGCCGGCGGGCAAGACGCCCAGCCACATCATGATCGACAAGAAAAGCACCACGGCCTACGTGACGCTGCAAGATAGTGATCAGCTCATCGCCATCGATCTGGCTACGCAGACGCCGAAGTGGACGGTGTCGGTGGGCAAGACGCCGGCCGACGTGTTCCTGACGCCCGACCAGAAGACGCTGCTGGTGGCGTTGACGGGTGATGCCTTCGTGGAAGCCTACGACGTCAGCAATGGCCCGGCCAAGCTGGTCAAGCGCATCCCCACCGCTGCGGGCGCGCACGCGTTCCGGGCGCAAGGCGACAAGCGCCATCTGTTCGTCAGCAACCGCACCGCCAACTCGATCAGCCGCATCGACATGCAGACGCTGGCCGTGACCGACACCTTCGCGGTGCCGGGCGGCCCGGACTGCATGGACGTGCTGGCCGATGGCAAGACGCTGCTGGTCACGTCGCGCTGGGCGCGCAAGCTGACGGTGGTGGATCTGGAGCAGAAAAAGGTCGTGAATCAGGTCACGGTGGGCAAGTCGCCGCACGGCGTCTGGACGCTGAACCATGCGCCAACGCGATAGCGCTGTTTTGCAGGCAACGCCCGCGCAAGCGCGGGCGGGCCTGCGGGCCGTGCAACGGCTGACCGCCGCGCTTCTGGCATGCGCCGTCCCCATGGCGCACGCCGCCGCCCCGCAAGCCACCTGCGACAAGCCCGTCTACCTGACCTTCGACACCGGCCACATGGGCGTGGCGCCGCTGATTGCCGACGTGCTGGCGCGCCATCACGTCAAGGTCACGTTCTTCCTGGCTAACGAACGCACGAAGACTGATGGTTCCAGCCTGGACGACGTGTGGGCGCCGTGGTGGAAAGCGCGCGCGGCGGAAGGGCATGCCTTTGGCTCGCACACCTATGACCACGTCTACTGGCAGGGCGACCTGCCGGGCGGCAAGTTCCGCGTGAAGCCCAGCGCCGGCCCGGACACGGGCAAGACCTCGCAATGGACGGCCGAGCAGTACTGCGACGAGATCAAGCGATCCGCCACCCGTTTTCATCAGATGACGGGCCAGACCCTACTGCCGATCTACCGCGCGCCGGGCGGCAAGACGTCACCCGCCTTGCTCAAAGCCGCCAAGGCTTGCGGTTACGACCACGTGGGCTGGTCGCCTGCCGGTTTCCTGGGCGATGAACTGCCCAGCGACAAATTCCCCAACGCCAAGCTGCTTGACCAGGCGCTGCGCACCATCAAACCCGGCGACATCCTGTTGGCGCACCTGGGCATCTGGTCGCGTCAGGACCCCTGGGCGCCCGCCGTGCTGGAGCCCTTGATTGTGGGCTTGCAGCAGAAGGGCTATTGTTTCGCTACCTTGAATTCGCATCCCGCCTACCGGGATTGGATCGCCACGCATCACTGATCATGGATACGCTTAGTCAATTCTTCGGGGCTTGCCAGCAATGGCTCTTCGAGACGCTGATCCAGCCCGCGCTGTTTCACCTGGGCATGAGCAACTTCATCGAAGACGGCTACGACGCCACCATGTGGCTGCTGGTCGGCCTGATTCAGATCGCCGTGCTGGTGCTGGTGTTCGGGCCGTTGCAACGGCTGCGCCCGGTTGAAGCCGTGACCGACCGCCGCCAGATCGGCATCGACATCCTCTACACCTTGATCCACCGCCTGGGCGTATTCCGGCTGGCGCTGTTCTTTACCATTGACCCGTTCTGGGACAGCGTGTTCGGGCAGCTGCACATCTGGGGTTTTGCGCCGTTCCAGCTGGACCAGTATTGGCCCGGCGTCACGGACAAGGCCTGGGTCAGCCTGATCATCTACCTGCTGCTGTTTGACGCCGTCGACTATTTCTACCATCGCGCCCAGCACCGTTTCGGATGGCTGTGGGCCTTGCACGCGGTGCATCACAGCCAGCGCCAGATGACAATCTGGAGCGACGATCGCAACCACATCCTGGACGACATGTTGCGTGATGTGCTGGTGGTGTTTGTGTCGCAACTGGTGGGCGTGCCGCCCGCGCAGTTCGTCATGGTGGTGGCCATTACCCAGCTGGCGCAAAGCTTCTCGCACGCCAACCTGCGCATGCATTTCGGCGCGATTGGCGAACGCCTGTTGGTCAGCCCGCGCTTTCACCGGCACCACCATTCCATCGCCTACGACGCCTCGTCTCCGGGTCCGGTAGGCGGCTATAACTTCGCGGCGCTGTTTCCCATCTGGGACGTGATGTTCCGCACGGCGCGCTTTGGCGTGGGCTATGGCCCCACGGGCATCCATGACCAGCAGGCGGAATTGGGTGGCCGCGATTACGGCCGTGGATTCTGGTCGCAGCAATGGCTTGGACTCAAGCGCATGGTGGGCCGCGACCGCGAACCCGCCGCCGCGCCGCCCGCGCCGCCGGGGGCGGCCGAACGGGCTTGATGCACCGAGCGGTCATCCAAAAGAAAACCGAGCCTTTATGGCTCGGTTTTTCATTGGAGGGCAGTTGCGGCGTACTGCCGGTCGGCGGCCTTAGGCGGACGGCGCTCCGTCGTGCGTGGTTTCGCGCTTGATCTGGTCGTGGCGGCGTTCCATTTCCTGACGCAGCTGGCGGCGCAGGCCGGCGGCTTCAAAGCGCT
>CAJYKY010000224.1 GCA_913775005.1 uncultured Achromobacter sp. | reverse complement strand
GTCTTCCGCTTCGGTATACGACACGCCGTCGAATTCGCGCATATCGCTGTTCAGGTGGTCGTCCACGCTGGCGGCGGCGGGCCACAGCTCGGGGCGGATGCGCGCGGCGGAACCCTCGCCTTCTACGCAGCTGGCGGCCGCGGCGTCCACCGCGTCTGACACCGTTGCATCGATGGCGGCCAGGTCATCGGCCGTGAGGATGCCGCGCTGCGTTAGCTCGCGTTGCAGGAACAGCCAGGGGTCGCGCGCCTTCCAGGCATTTTCTTCGTCGCGCGTGCGGTAACCGAATGCGCTGCCGGGAATTGACGAGCTCTGGTGGTAATAACGATAGACCTCGGCCAGGATGAATGCGGGCTGGCCTTCGCGTTCGATATGTTGCTGCGCCCACCGCGTCGCCAGCCAGACCGCGAAAGGGTTCATGCCGTCGACCTTGACGGCCGCAATGCCATGGCCTTGCGGCCGGGTCAGCAGTTCCGTTTGAAACGTGGATTGCTCCACGCTCATCGATACGGCGTACTTGTTGTTCTCAAGGAAGAAGATCATCGGCAAGCCATACAGCGCGGCCAGGTTCATGGCTTCGTGTGTGGCGCCCTGATGCACAGCGCCATCGCCAAAGAACGTGACCATCAGCTTGCCGGACTGGCGCTGCTTTTCTGCAAAGGCGTGGCCGCAAGCGATGGGAATGCCGCCCGCCACAATGGCGTTCGTGCCCATGATGCCCAAGTCCGCGCGGCGCAGGTGCATCGAACCGCCGCGCCCGCCCGTCCAGCCGCCAGACAGGCCCAGGATTTCCTGCATCAGCCCCTGGATCTCTACACGCATGCGCGGGCTGAGCCCATCGGCCACCGGGTCCATATCCGCGTCGTAAAGCGCGTTGATGGCCTTGGCCACGCATTGATGGTGGGCGCGGTGCGTGCCGTTCATCAGCGTGTCGATGGGTAACGCCGCCATGCAGCCGGCCGCGCCGCCTTCCTGGCCGATGCTGGAATGCGCGGGACCATGCACGAGGTTCAGCTTGTCCAGCAGCAGGATTTTTTCCTCAAAGCGGCGCGCTGACAGGAACAGCGTCGTCAGACGCATGGCCTCGGCGCGGCCCAGCTGCGCCCAATCGGACTCTTCTACGACCAGGCTGCGCGCGGGCGTGTGCTGCCCGATGTCCTCAAATTGCATGTCTGCTCCTTGTGCCGCGTCAGATGTGCGCGGTAACGCCGCCGTCAACGACCAGGCTTGCACCCGTCACGAAATCCGAGGCCGCGCTAGACAGAAATAGCGTTGCGCCGATCAGGTCATCGGGTTCGCCCCAGCGGCCCAATGGCGTCGTGGCCACCACGCGTTCGGCGTGACCCGGGATATCGACGCGCGCCTGCCGCGACAGCGCGGTGTCGATCCACCCTGGCTGGATCACGTTGACGGTGATGCCGTCCGCAGCCCAGGCGCACGCCAACGAGCGCGTCAGCTGCAACACGCCGCCCTTGCTCGCGGAATACGCCGCCGTGACGGCATTGGATGCCAGCGCCAGGATCGAGCCAATGTTGACGATCTTGCCCCGGCCGGCCAGGCTCATCGGCGCATGCACCGCCTGGCACATGTTGAAGGTGCCCTTCAGATTGATATCGACGATGTGGTCCCAGACGTCTTCCGCGTACAGCTCCGGCCGCATGCGGGTATTGACGCCGGCGCAGTTGATCAGCACATCGATTCCGCCGTACTGCGCCACGGTCTCGGCCACCGCATTGGCGCAGGCCTCTCGATCTTCGACTTGCAGCGCGATGGTTCCGGTCTTGACGCCGGCTTCGCGCAGCTCGGACGCCAACGCGTCCAGCTTTTCCCCCGCCAGGTCAGCCAACACCAACGTGGCCCCGCCCTGGGCGTACGCCCGGCTGAGCGCCGCGCCAATGCCGCCTGCGGCACCGGTAATGAAGACGATCTTGTCTTGAACACTGAATAGGTGTGAGGTCATGCTCTGTTTCGCCGCTGACCGCGTACCGGCGGCTGCCGGACGCTATTTCTGATATGTGATCACAAATCAGATTCTAGGAATGGAGATTTTGGGCGTCAACAAGATTGAGATCGGGGTCTACCCTGACGTGGATGCTTGCAATCGAGCAGATGACCCGCAATGTGCAGCGCAATAAAAAACGCCAGGCGATTGCGCCTGGCGTTCGGTTCAATGCATCACATCTTCCGACGTGAACGGTGCACGTCTCATCTCAATACGTCATACGCACGCCCAGCAACACGCTGCGGCCGGGCAGCGGCGCTACCGACGAAATGAACGAGGCGTGGTTATAAGCCAGCTTGTTCAACAGGTTCGTACCGCGCAAATAGACCTCGTAGCCCGTCGCGCCGTAGTTGCCCCGGTACGCGACCACCGCGTTGACCAAGTTGTAGCCCGGCGTGCTGTCTTCATACGACGCGATGTCTTTTTGCGAGAACACGCGTGCGTATTCCACGCCGCCCGACCACTGCGCCCACTTGGCATTGGCGCGTACCCCGGCGCGCGCAGCGGGAATGCGCGGCAGGTTGCCGTCGCCGCCCGTCAGCTTGCCGCGCACGTAGTCGCCGAACACGGCGGCCGAGAATATCGGGGTGAACTGGTGGCGGATCTCGCCTTCCACGCCCGTGAATTCCGCGTCGCGCTGCGTGTATTCGATCAGGCGGAAATCTTCGTAGCGGTCCAGCGTGTCGGCGTAGATGTAGTTCTTCACGCGGTTGTGAAAGACGCTGGCCGAGAACGTGGTGTCGCCGGAATGCTTGCGCAAGGTCAGGTCGATGTTGTGCGAGGTTTCGCGGCCCAGGTCGGCGTTGCCCAGTTCGTAGGTGTTGGTGGCCAGGTGGACGCCATCGGCATACAGCTCTTGCGCATTGGGCAGGCGTTGCGAACGCGACAGCGACAGCGCCACCGAGTACTGCGGCGCAAAGTCCCAGATGGCCGCTGCCGACAGCGACGTGCCAGACAGGCTGCTGCGCGACGCGCCGCCTTCGGGCGAGATGCGCTGCCAGTCTTGCCGCGCGCCCACTTCAAAGCGCCAGTCGTTCAGCTGATATTCCTCTAGCACGAACAAGCCCGTCGACCGCGTGCGGCTTCGCGGCAGGAAGGCTTCTTCGCCTTCCGCGCGGAAATCGCTGTACGCGTTCTGCATGCCGATCACGCCGCGCCAGCCGGCGATGGGCTTGTGCTGCAATTCCAGCCGCAGGTCATAGCCCTTGTTCTTGAAGCGTGTACCGACTTCGCCGCCTTCGATTTCATCGTGCTGATAGTCGGTCAGCCCGCCACGCAGCCGGATCTTTTCAAAGCCGGCAAACGGGTCCTGGTATTCGGCGCGCAAGTCCACGCGATTGCTGCGCAGCTTCACGTAAGGCACGCCGCCGTGTTCGTGATCATGATCGTGATCGTGGCCGGCTTCTTCGTGATCGTGGTCATGATCATGGCCGCCGCAATGCAGATGCGTGCCATGCGGGTGGCAACCTTCGTATTCGTGGTTGTGGCCCGGCAGGCCGTACTTGCTTTCCAGGTGGGTGAAGGCCAGGCCGACGTAGCCGCTCGGCGTGATCCACGACATGCCCACCGAGCCTTGCGTCGATTCGCTGTAGGAACCTTCCAGCTTGCCGCCCGGCCAGTCCGGCACATCGTAGTCGCTGGTGCGCCGCTTCATGCCTTCGACGCGCACCGCAAACTGGCCTTCGCCTGCCGTGATACCGATGGCGCCCGACCGTTCCTTCGTGCCGGTAGCGCCGCGCAGCTCGGCTTCGGCTTCGACGCCTTTCTCAGGCACGGCCGTGGGAATCTTCTTGTCCACCACGTTCACCACGCCACCAATGGCGCCGCCGCCGTACAGCAGCGTAGCCGGGCCGCGCAGCACTTCGATGCGCTCGGCCAGCAGCGGTTCCACCGTCACGGCATGGTCTGGCGAGATGCTGGACGCGTCCATCACTTCAGACCCATCAGACAGCACCTTCACGCGCGGCGCGGTCTGGCCGCGGATCACGGGCCGGCTGGCGCCGCCGCCGAAGGTGTCGCTATTGACCCCAGGCAGGTTCTTCAAGGTTTCGCCCAGCGTGCCGGTGCGCTGCTCGATCAAGGCGTCGCCTTCCAGCACGGAGGCGGGCAGCGTGGTGCTGTTCAGATCCAACCCGAGCGGGTTGGCGGATACGGTGATCGGTGCCAGCGTCTTGGCGCGCTGCGATTCCGCTTCGGTCTCGGCTTGCGCCATCGGCGCGATCAGCATCAGGGAGCAAACCAACGGCTTCAGACTGCCGCCGCCCTTCCGTACCTGGTCTTTCCCCCGATCTGCCGCCATGCGTGCGCGCCGGCCAAACCCCTGCTTCTTGCCTTTCATCGTGACTCTCTTCGGATGTTATATCATTACAAATCGCTGACGAATGATATAACATTTCAGAATCTTGGTGATGACAATTCGAACACGCAGGGCTTAGGGTTGAAGTCCGGCTATCGCAGGTGCGGTCAGGTCAGCCGGAATCGGGCGGCCATTGCTGCGCAGCATGAAGCACACGCAAGACCGTGACCGCAGCCGGCGTTTCCATGTAGACCACCACGTAGTTAGGTCGCACTACCAATTCCCGCGTACCCGGAACGCGACCGGCGCGATAGCGTTGTGGATAGTCGCGCAGCGCGTTCACGTTCTTATGGATATCTTCGACCAAGCGCGACGCGGCGGCGGGGCTGTCGTCCGAGATGTAGTCAACGATGGCTAGCAAATCATTGCGGGCCGTCTGCCGCCATTCAAGAACGCGCACGACGCTTCTTTTCAATCATGGCGTGGGCCTCGTCCATGACTTGCTCGTGTGTGACGGCGGGCCGCGTATCACTCAGAGCTTGTTGGACCTTTGCGCGGAACCATGCGTCGTAACTTGCCGCATCGACGGTCAAGCCGGCGGGCAAACCGCCCTCTTTCGCCACGCGCGTCAGCAAAATTCGTACCGCATCCGAAATGGTCAATCCGACGTTGGCAAGCTTTTCGGCTGCTTCTGTTTTCAGCTGATCGTCTACCCGAACGTGCAGCATTGAGGTTTGGGCCATGAGGAGGACTCCGTTGATGCAAGCGGCCATTATGTATCTCATTTGAGATACATGCAAACCGCAGATATTCCACGCAAGCGTGACATTTGCAACCGGGCTTTGTCGCGGCTGATCCTGTTAGGCGGAGCGAGTATTCTGGTTTGCACCAAACCCTGCACGCGCGCCGCGTTCGCCGTTCTGGCGCCAGGCGTCAATGGGTTTTCATCGACAGGAGACGCCGGATGATTCCCAAGAACACGATATGCCTGTGGTTCGATGGCGATGCGCTTGAAGCCGCCGAGTTTTACGCCAAGACCTTTCCCGACAGCGCCGTTAACGCGGTCCACGCCGCGCCGTCGGACTACCCGAGCGGCAAGGAAGGCGAGGTGATCACCGTTGCGTTCACCGTGATGGGTATCCCCTGCCTGGGCTTGAATGGCGGCCCGGCGTTTCAGCACAACGAGTCGTTTTCATTCCAGGTGGCCACCGATGATCAGGCGGAAACCGACCGCTTGTGGAACGCCATCGTGAGTAACGGCGGCAAGGAAAGCGAGTGCGGCTGGTGCAAGGACAAGTGGGGGATATCGTGGCAGATCACGCCGCGCGTGCTGACCGAGACCTACACGGGCACGGACCGCGCGGCTGCCAAGCGCGTCTTTGAAGCCATGATGGAAATGGGCAAGATCGACGTGGCAAAGATTGAGGCGGCCCGTCGCGGTTGACGGGCCGTTGGCCCTCAAGGCCGGCGTAGAGACGGGCATCGGCACGCGCCGATGCCGCCCCTGCCCACACCTCAACCTGCCTTGAATTCCTTATTCCAGAATTCCAGCATGTCGGCCTTGCCTTCGGTCAGGCTCTTCAAGTCGTACGCGTGCAGCAGCTTGACCTCGGCGTCCGAGAAGCCCACGCGCTTCAGGTTTTCCGGCAGCGACGCGTTGGTCACCGTGGGCGCATAACCCATCTTCTCGGCAAAGCCGATCTGGCCTTGCGGGTCGAGCATGGCATTCAGGTATTCCCACGCCGCGTCCTTGTTGCGGCTGTTCTTGGCGACGCCCGCTTCAAACGACACAGGCACCGAGCCTTCCTTGGGAATCACAAAGCCCAGCGGCAGGCCGCTGTCTTTCCATTGCAACGCGCGTGCTTTCCACATGCACGCAATGGCGATTTCACCGGACTTGAACGCGGACGCCACGGCCTCGTTGGACGGATAGATGCGCGGCGCGTTGGGCTTGAGCTTGGCCAGGAAGCGCTTGCCGCCGTCAAAGCTCTTGGTGTCACCACCCGCGCCCAGGCCGACGAACACCGAGTTGTACAGATACAGGATGTCCGAGAAGCCCACCTGTCCCTTCCACTTCGGGTCCAGCAACACCTCTAGCGAATCGGGCGGCGTGGGGAATTTCTCGGTGTTGTAGACGAGCGTCATCGCGCTGAAGATGTGCGGAATTGAATACGGCGTCTTCAGCGCGGCGATGGCGTGCGCCAGGTTCGGCAGCTTTTTCGCGTCGATGGGTTCCAGCGTGCCGGAACGTTCGGCGTCGTACATATCCACTTCGCCCAGCAGCGCGACGTCCATGCTGCCGCGCCGCGAATTCTTTTCGGCGCGCAGCTTGGTGACGCGGCCCACGGCGTTGCCGGTGTCGTAGACGACCTTCACACCCTGCTTGGCGACGATGGGGTTAATGATCTGTTGCAGCAGGTTTTGATAATCACCGCCCCAGGTGCCCACCACGATTTCTTTTTCGGCGGCGTGCGCCATGCCGGGCACCCATCCCAAAGCAGGCGCCAAGGCCAGGCCAGAGGCGGTCTTGATGAAGCCACGGCGCGTCAGGTTTTTCTCTTGCATAACAACCTCGTATCGAAGGGGGACAGACGATTTGCAACAGGGCGGACGCTAGGCCGTGTCTTGCTGGCCAGGCGCCCGGGTCATGAAAACAATCAGGCCAGCATCTCTACCGGCGCGTGAGGTGCAGACTCGCGGATCTCCGCAGCTTCAATATCGCGCGCGATAACGATGATGGCGTCGCGCGCGTCCGGCTGCCGGGTCAGGCGCTGCGGCGCGCTGAACGTGGTGCCTACCGACTGAATCAATATCGGTTCGGCGCAATCGGCCACGCG
>CAJYKY010000223.1 GCA_913775005.1 uncultured Achromobacter sp. | reverse complement strand
CTTGGACTTCGCCTGTTTGACCAGATCGGCCAGCGTAGCGATGCCTAGCGACTTGTTGACGACGACCACATTGGGCACGGTCGCGATCATGGCCAAGGCGGTGAAGTCCTGCACGGGATCGTAGGTCAGCGACTTATACAGAAACGGCGCAACCGACTGTGTGCTGACGGTGCCCAGGAACAAGGTGTACCCGTCGGCCGGCTGGCTGCGCG
Organism: uncultured Achromobacter sp.; assembly: GCA_913775005.1. Lineage (GTDB taxonomy): Bacteria > Pseudomonadota > Gammaproteobacteria > Burkholderiales > Burkholderiaceae_B > Achromobacter. The sequence continues at coordinate 3,338 of CAJYKY010000223.1, read as the reverse complement.
CATAGGCGGCGCCGATGGTGCCGCCCGCGCCGGGCTTGTTTTCCACCACTACCGGCTGGCCGACTTTTTCGCCCAGCTTCTGGCCCACCTTGCGCGCCACGATATCGGTGGATCCGCCCGCAGCAAACGGAACGATGAGGCGGATGGGTTTGCTGGGCCAGGCCGGTTCGGCATGCGCGGCGGGCAGTCCCCCCGCCACCGCCAGGGCAACAATGCCAAAGGCGAATAGAGACGTCTTCATGTCAGTCCTTGAACGATAGATCGCAACACGCGCCGTATTTGGCGCGTTATTCAGCGCGTTATTCAGCTTGCACGCCGGCACGCTGGATGAAGGCGCCCCAGACTTCGGCGTCTGTCGCGGCGCGCTGGGCAATAGCCTGCGCGCTGCCGGGGATGGGAACCAGATACAACGCGCGCAGGCGTTCCTGGATGGCCGCGTCCGTCAAGGATCCCTGCACCGCTGCATTCAGTTTGGCGACGACGCCGGGGTCCATGCCCGCCGGCCCCACCACCGCAAACCAACCTGGCATGACGGGCGCGTCCAGCCCGGCTTCGCGCAGCGTTGGCACATCGGGCAAGTCCGGCGCGCGGCGGTCAGCCAGTACGGCCAGCGGCACCACATTGCCGGCGGCTACCTGCGGTAAGGCGGCCCCCAGCACGCTGGTCATCAGATCGACCTGCCCGCCCAACACCGCGTTCAGCGCCGGGCCCGAGCCTTTGAACGGCACGTGCATCAGCTTGATGCCCGCGGCCTCGGCGATCATCTCCGTTGCAAGATGGGTAGAGTTGCCCGCGCCCGCGCTGGCAAAACTCAACGCGCCGGGCTTGGCCTTGGCGGCTTCCTGCAATTGCTTGAGCGATTTGATGCCGCTGGATTTGCTGGCGACCAGCAAAAAGGGCGTGTCCACAACGGGCGAGACATAGGTGAAGTCTTTATCCGCCTGATAGGCCAAGGTCTTGTACAGCTTGGGGTTAAAGCTCATTTGCGAGACGCCGGCCAGCATCAGGTTGTAGCCATCGGCCGGCGCCTTGGCGACAAAGCTGGCGGCGATGATGCCGTTGGCACCCGGCCGGTTTTCCACGACTACCGGCTGCCCCAACGCCGCGCCGATCTTTTCCCCCAACAACCGTGCAACCACATCGCCGCCCGAACCCGCTGACTGCGGCACGATCAACCTGACCGGATGATCGGGGAACGCATCCGCCGCCCCCGCTTGCGCACTCCACAGCATCGCAGCGCCGCACAAAGCGCCCCAAAAACGACGTTCCCACTGCATGACATTCCCCTGATTCGACGACTAAGTGCGTCCTTGCCGCCAGATGTTTGGCGTGTCGAGAAATGGTAGAGGGGGCAATGGGGCGGCTCAAATATGAGATTGCGATGGACGTATAGGAAAAACCTTTGGCACTGGGTGTTGCGCCCCGCCGGGTGGCGGGGCACACGGGTTTATCCCAAGACGGACGCGCCTATTTCACGAAGGGTTCCGGCCGCGGCGTGCCATCTTCAGACGGCGGCAGCAGCGGATACTGGATCACCGGCTGGTCGCCCGTCAGCGTTTTCAGGAACGCGACGATCTGCGCGTTTTCTTCCGCCGTGAAGGTGCGGCCCAGTTGCAGGCGGCCCATCACGTCAACCGCTTGCGTCAGCGTGGCGGCCTCGCCGTCGTGGAAGTACGGATACGTCAGCGCCACGTTGCGCAGGGTCGGCACCTTGAAGTTGAAGCGGTCGGCATCCTTGCCCGTCACGCCCGCGCGCCCTTCCGCCTTGTTGTCGGTCTTGTAGGGTTCAATCAGGCCCATCTTCTGGAACGAGTTGCCGCCCACGGCCACGCCGTTGTGGCAAGCGACGCAGCCGCTATTCTTGAAGAGCGTGTAGCCCGCCACCTCCTTCACCGTCAGCGCCTTGTCGTCGCCCTTCAACCATTGGTCAAAGCGCGAATTGGGCGTGACCAGCGTTTCTTCGAACGCCGCCAGTGCGCCCGTCACTTCGTCGATGGTGATGCCGTCTTTGCCAAAGACCTGCTTGAATTCCGCCCGGTATCCTGGAATGGAATTGAGCACCTGCACCGCCAATTCGTGCGTGGACGCCATCTCCATCGGGTTGGCGATCGGGCCGCCCGCCTGTTCGCGCAGGTCCTTGGCGCGGCCGTCCCAGAACTGAGCGATGTTCAGGCTGGAGTTCAGCACCGTGGGCGAATTGATCGACCCTTGTTGCCACTGATGGCCGATCGATGCCTTCAGGTTGTCGGACCCGCCCATGGCCAGGTTGTGGCAGGAATTACAGGAAATCGCGCCTGACCGAGACAGGCGCGGATCGAAAAACAGCTTCTTGCCCAGCTCGACCTTGGCGGGGTCCTTGATGACGGCGGCCTCGATGGGCTGGATCGGTTCCTGCCGGGGCGTGGCGCTGGCCTGCCCCAGGCTCAACGCCAGACCCAACCCCGCAGCAACAATCGCGCTTTTCCTTGTCATGTGCTTCTCCTGTGAATAACCCTTATTTCTTAATGGTTATTACAGCGAAGCTGACAGGCGGGCGCCTTGCTTCTGATCAATGGCCGCCGTTCTGGACTATCGTTGCCGGGCTATTCATTCAACGCCCACAGGAGGCCACCATGCAAGTCCGTGATTGGTTTGTTGAACGTCAACCCGAATTCGCCCAATGGCGCCGGGACATCCATGCCCATCCGGAGCTAGGATTCCAGGAACATCGCACGGCCGAGATCGTGGCGTCCAAGCTGGCGCAATGGGGCTTGCAGGTACATCGCGGCATTGGCGGGACGGGCGTGGTGGGCGTATTGAAGGGCAAGCGCGCCGGCACGCGCAGCCTGGGTCTGCGGGCCGACATGGACGCGCTGCCCATGCAGGAGAAAACCGGTCTGCCCTACCGCTCCACCCATGACGGCAGTTTTCATGGCTGCGGGCATGATGGCCATACGGCCACGCTGCTGGCGGTGGCGCAGCATCTATCCCAACACCCGGACTTTGCCGGCACGCTGCATTTCATTTTCCAGCCCGCCGAAGAAACCCTGACGGGTGGCGCGGCCATGATTGCCGACGGGCTGTTCCAACGCTTTCCCTGCGATGAAATCTACGGCTTGCACAACAATCCGATGGTGGGCAAGGGCCGCGTCGCGGTGCGCGAAGGCGCGCTGCTGGCGGCTTGCGACGGTTTTCTGATCCGCGTGCATGGCGTGGGCAGCCATGGCGGCATGCCGCAGCATGGCAATGACCCCATCGTCATTGCCAGCCAGCTGGTCGGCATGTTGCAAACCGTGGTCAGCCGGTCACTGGACCCGCTGGTGGCTGGCGTGCTGAGCATCGGCATGATGAACGGTGGC
>CAJYKY010000222.1 GCA_913775005.1 uncultured Achromobacter sp. | reverse complement strand
TCGCCCGTCTTGCCGCCCGGGATGATGTCGTTGAGCAGCACGCCGGTTTCATACGGCTTGATCGTGGCACGCACGCCCACGCCTTGCAGATAGCCCGACACGGCTTGCGCGACTTCGCGGAAATTCGAATCGCTGCCGCGCACGTCGATCTGCACGGTGGCGCCCGGCTTCACGCCCGCAGCGGCCAACAGCTTCTTGGCTTCGGCGGGGTTGAAGGGCAGGGGCTTTTGCTCGGGGTTGTAGCCAAACGACTGCGGACCCTGGAAGCTGGCGATGACCTTGGCCTGGCCCAGCAACAGCTGCTTGACGATGGCTTCGCGGTCCACGGCCATGATCAGCGCGCGGCGCACGTCGCGGTTCTGCGTGATGCCTCCAGTGGTCTTGTAGCGCAGCGCGAAGGCGACGGGGCCGCCGGTGGAGATGACGTCGGCGTTGCCCGACTTCTTCACGGTCTCGATCAGGCCCAGCGGGATCAGCGTGGCGATGTCGATGCGGCCGGCTTGCAGCTCGGCAACCTGGGTGCCGGGTTCGCTGATGAAGCGGTAGACAACCTTGTCCAGCTTGGGCTTGCCGCCCCAGTAGTCGTCGTTGCGGGCCAGCGTGACGTTGACCTTGGGTTGATAGCTTTCAAACTTGAACGGGCCGGTGCCGACCGGGTTCGTGTTGAAGAAATCTTCGCCCTTTTCCTTGATGTACTTGGGCGGCACGATCATCGCGCCATAGCCGGCCAGCTTGGTCAGCAGCACCGGATCGGGTTGCTTCAGGATGAAGTCGACGGTGTAGTCGTCCACCACTTTGACTTCACCGATGGAGTCATAGTTGGACTTTTGCGGGCCCTTGGCGCCTTCGGCACCCAGCAAGCGCTCGAACGTGAACTTGACCGCTTCGGCATTGAAGGGTTCGCCATTGTGGAACTTCACGCCTTCACGCAGCTTGAAGCGCAGGCGCTTGTTTTCGTCCAGGTATTCCCAGCTGGTAGCCAGACCCGGTTGCAGCTTCAGGTCGGCGCCGCGCATGGTCAGGCCGTCATACAGATTGCCGCCCACGGAACCCCAGAAGGTCACGAAGGTGTCGATGGGGTCCCAGCTGCCCGGGTCCTGGTTGATGGCCACGCTGAGCGTGCCTGCGGCATGCGCGGTCGAGAAGACGGCGGGCAGCGCGCCGCCCAGCGCCAGGGTCAGGGCGGTGGCGGTGAAGGTGGTGCGTAGGAATTGCATGGTCGCTCCAGGGACGGGAACTCGGGACAAGCCGAGGAAAAAGTTGGCTTCAGGCCGCGCGGGCCACCTGGTGGCCGGGCGCGAATTCAACAAGAGGAATGATGGCGGGCTCGTCACCCACGCGGCGCACCGGGCTGGGAATCTCGCCTTCGATCAGCGACGTGTCGATGTGGCGGCCAGGTTCGGCCACCGGCACCGCCGCCAGCAGCTTGCGCGTGTAGGCGTGCTGCGGCGATTCGAAAATCTGCCGGCGCGTGCCCAGCTCGACGATCTGGCCCAGGTACAGCACCGCCACGCGGTGACTGACCTTTTCCACGACGGCCATGTCGTGCGTGATGAACAGGTACGACAGGCCGCGGTCTTTTTGCAGATCCATCAGCAGGTTCAGGATCTGCGCCTGGATGGACACGTCCAGCGCCGACACGGATTCGTCGGCGATGATCAGCTTGGGGTTGCTGGCCAAGGCCCGCGCGATACACACGCGCTGACGCTGACCGCCCGAAAATTCATGCGGATAACGGCTGGCGTGCTCGGGCTTCAGGCCCACTTGCTCCAGCAGTTCGCCCACGCGGCGGGCAATGGCGTCGTCGCCGCTTAGCAAACCGTGCGTGCGGATGGGTTCGGCAATGCTGAACGCCACCGTCTTGCGCGGGTCGAGCGACGCGTACGGATCCTGGAAGATGTATTGGATTTCCTGGCGCAGCCGTTGGCGGCCCGCGGCATCCATCGAGAAAATGTCCTGGCCGTTGTAGCGCACCGCGCCGGAGGTCGGCGCGACCAGCTGCTGTAGCGTCTTGCCAATGGTGCTCTTGCCGCTGCCCGACTCGCCCACCAGCGCCAGCGTTTCGCCGGGGTAGACGTCAAAGCTCACTTCTTCCACGGCGTGCACGCGATGCGTGACGCGGCCAAACAGGTTGTGGCCCACATCGAAACGCGTCGTCAGCTTGTCGACGCGCAGCACGGGTTCGTCGTAACGCGCCGTGTCCTGTTCGCGGGTTTCACCCACTTCGCGCAGCGTGTCGCCTTCCAGCACGGTTTGCGGTGTGCGCAGCGGCAGGTCGCGGCCCGTCAGGCTGCCCAGGCGCGGCACGGCGGCCAGCAGCGCGCGCGTGTAGGGATGCTTGGGCGCGTTGAAGATGTCGTTGACGGTGCCTTGTTCGACCTTCTTGCCGCGCAGCATCACGACCACGTCGTCGGCCATCTCGGCCACGACACCCATGTCGTGCGTGATGAAGATTACGGCGGTGCCCAGGTCGCGCTGCAATTCGCGGATGGTGTTCAGGATTTGCGCCTGGATGGTGACGTCCAGCGCGGTGGTGGGTTCGTCGGCGATCAGCAGGCGCGGCTGGCACGACAGCGCCATCGCGATCATCACGCGCTGGCGCATGCCGCCGGACAGCTGGTGCGGGTAGCGGTCCAGCAATTGTTCGGCGTCGGGCAGGCGCACTTTTTCCAGCAGCTTGCGCGCGGACTGGCGCGCGGCCGAGCGCGACAGCTGCTGGTGCAGCATGATGGCTTCGACGATCTGGTCGCCGATGGTGAACACGGGGTTCAGCGACGTCATCGGCTCTTGGAAGATCATGGCGATGTCGTTGCCACGGATGGCGCGCATCTGCTCGTCCGTTGCCTGCGTCAGATCGGTTTCGTGGCCTTCCTTGTCGCGGAACAGGATCTGCCCCGTGGCGATGCGGCCGTTGGAGTAGTCCGTCAGGCGCATGATGGCCATCGACGTGACCGATTTACCCGAGCCCGATTCGCCAACGATGGCCAGCGTCCTGCCCGGCTGGACGTCAAAGTCCAGGCCGTCGACGGCGCGGAACACGCCGTTGTCGGTATTGAAGTCGAACGATACGCCGCGCACGGACAGCAGCGGGGCGGAGGATGAGACGGTAGTGCTAGACAACGTGGATTCTCACAGCGAGGTGGCGGCGCGGGCGGCCTGGTCGTACAGGCCAGACAGTGCGCGCAAGGTGTTGGCCAACTGGTGGCTGGCGTCGTCCGCCGCGGGGGAGTCGATGAACGATTTGACGAGGCATTGCTCGCGCACTTCCGCGTAACGCGAAATGGCGGCGGCGCCGGCGTCGGTGGTGGTGTAGATCACTTCTTTACCCGTCTTGGCGCTTTGCACCACGCCCAGGCGCTCCAGCTTCTTCAGCGAATAGTTCACCAGGTGCGTGTCTTCGACATTCAGCGTGAAGCAGATGTCGGCCAGCTTCTTGCCGCGCCCGCGGTGGAACACGTGGTTCAGCACCAGGATGTCCAGCGACGTCAGCTCGGGCAGACCCGCGCAGGCCATGCAACGCACCATCCAGCGGTTGAACGCGTGCGACGCGATGATCAGGCCGAATTCCACCTCGGACAGCTCCGGGGCGGACGAGGCGAGATGAGCGGAAGAAACAATGGCGTCCCTGACACGGGCATGGGAGACAGACATGAAAAGGGCGGGGGGTAAGGCGTGGATCAGACGGATAAGGGACGTATCGATGACAAAACGTTGGCGAATTATTGACGATTTGTAGTTATGCGGGCATTCGGGATAACCCGTGGATATATGGATATGCGCACCAGAATAAGAGTTTTCTGATGTCCGCCAAATTTTCCGCTCACTACCCTTTTCTAGGCGTGTCGTGCCTGCCGGCGCGACGGCTTCTTCTGCATACCGAAGCCATCAACGGTGATCGCCAATCAACAGGGAAAAGGGATGCGGGCATTGCG
>CAJYKY010000221.1 GCA_913775005.1 uncultured Achromobacter sp. | reverse complement strand
GCGGCCAGGCGTTGTCTGCCATCAAGACGAACGAAACCCGTATCGAATACCTGGGGTTCTCCGCGTACTTCATCATGTGGAAGGGCTATCTGCTGTCGGCCGTGGTGGTGGGCTTTTCGGGCGCCATCCTGGCCTTGATGCAAGGGTTGGTCACGCCGGAAATCGGGTCGTGGCTGCGCTCGGGCGAATTCGTGTTCATCACCATCCTGGGCGGGGCGGGCCACGCGGCCGGCGCCTTCCTGGGCGCGGTGGGCTTTGAGTCCGTCAAGCTGATGTCAGCGGCGTACTTCCCGGGCCTGTGGCAGTTCTTGCTGGGCTTGACGCTGATCCTGGTGATCTTCATGTTCCCCACCGGATTTGTCGGCCAGATCATGAAGCGCATTGCCGTGCAGAAACGCGACCAGGGCCGCGCCCAGGCGCGTGCAGGTGCCGCAGCCCAGACGCGTGTGCAAGGCAACGCGCAAGCGCCGGCAAGGAATTGAAGATGAAACCGCTGATTCAAACCACTGATCTGTACCTGGCGTTCGGCGGCGTGATTGCCGCCGACAACATCAACTTTGAACTGCATGAAGGCGAACGGCTGGCCGTGATCGGCCAGAACGGCGCGGGCAAGACCACGTTCATCAACATCTGCACGGGCTATCTCGCCCCATCCAAGGGCAAGGTGTATTTCGATGGGCGCGATGTGACCGCTATGGCCCCGCGCAAGATCGTGCGGCTGGGACTGGGCCGTTCGTTCCAGCTGCCGCAGCTGTTCACCGAACACACGGTGCGTGAATGCGTGCAGATTGCCGCCGCGCGCCGCAACAAGGAACTGAGCTGGTTCCGATCGCTGGAGTCCACCATCGACGACAAGGAAGTGGACGCCACGCTGGACCTGGTGGGCCTGTTGCCCGAAGCCGATGAAACATCCATCGAACTGCCCGAAGGCAAGCGCAAGCTGCTGGATGTGGCCATGGCGCTGGCCTTGCGGCCCAAGCTCTTGATCATGGACGAGCCCACCAGCGGCGTGGCGTCCGAAGACAAGTTCGCCTTGATGGAAACCGTGATGCACGCGCTGGATGAACGCCGCGTCACGAGCTGGTTCGTCGAGCACGATGTGGACATCGTGTCGCGCTACGCCACCCGGGTTGCGGCCTGGATTGCGGGCAAGGTGGCCGCCGACGGCACGCCCGACGAAGTCTTGAATAACCCGCAGATCAAAAGCGAAGTGCTGGGGGCCTGAACCATGTTGAATCTATCGGCCATCAACGTCGATCTGGCGGGCAACCGGATCCTGCGCGACGTCAGCGCCCGTTTTGAAGCGTCAAAAACCATTGGCATCGTGGGCCGCAACGGCGCGGGCAAGACCACGCTGCTGCGCACCATCATGGGCCTGACCAAGATCAAGTCCGGCCAGATCGCGTTTGACGGCGCTGACCTGACCGCCATGCCCGGCCACAAGCGCGCCGCGCTGAAGGTCGGCTACGCGCCCGAAGACCGCGTGATCTTCCCGACCATGACCGTCGAAGAAAACCTGAACCTGCCTTGCGAAGTGCAGGGCCAGTCCAAGGCTGACATCGCCGCGCGCATCGCCACGGTGCTGAAGGTGGTGCCGCAGCTGGAGCCGATGCTGAGCCGGTCGGGCTCGGCGCTGTCGGGCGGCCAGGGCAAGATGGTGGCGCTGGCGCGCGCCATCATGGTCGGCACCCGGCTGCTGATGCTGGACGAACCCTTTCAAGGCCTGGCCCCGAAGCTGGCGCGCGACTACACCGAGGCGCTGGGGCGGCTGAAGGAATTGCAGCCCGATCTGTGTGTGGTGATCACCGAATCCAACGTCAAGCTGCTGGGCGACATCCCTGACCAGATCTGGACGATCGAGCGCGGCTCGATCACTTTGAATTGAATACCCGGAGCAATTTTCGATGACCCAATCCATGACGCAGATGATTATCAACGGCCGCCAGGTCGACGCCCAGGACGGCCGCCAGATCGACGTGGTGTCGCCCGTGGACGGCAAAGTGTTCACCACCATTCCGCGCGGCCAGGCCGCTGATGTGGACGCCGCCGTCGCCGCCGCGCGCGCCGCGCTGGAAAGCGAATGGGGCGCCATGACCGCGCTGGATCGCGGCCGCCTGCTGTTGCGCCTGTCTGAATCCGTGCTGGCGCACCACGAAGAACTGGCGCAACTGGAATCGCGCGACACCGGCAAGCCCATGTCCACCGCCCGCGCCGACATCACCGTGCTGGCGCGGTACTTCGAGTTCTACGGCGGCGCGGCCGACAAGGTGCATGGCGAAACCATTCCGTTCCAGAAAGACTATTCGGTGCAGCTGATCCGCGAACCGCTGGGCGTGACTGCGCACATCATCCCGTGGAACTACCCGGCGCAGATGTTCGGGCGCAGCGTCGCCCCGGCGCTGGCCATGGGCAACGCCGCCGTCGTCAAACCCGCCGAAGACGCATGCCTGTCCATCGTCCGCGTGGCTGAACTGGCGCTGGAAGTGGGCTTCCCGGCCGGGGCGCTGAACATCGTGACGGGCTTGGGCGAAGAGGCGGGCGCCAGCCTGTCGCGCCACCCGGACATCAACTTCATCACCTTCACCGGTTCGAACGAAGTGGGCGTGCTGATCCAG
>CAJYKY010000220.1 GCA_913775005.1 uncultured Achromobacter sp. | reverse complement strand
TTCGTAAGCGGTACACTGGCGCGCCTGATGTACATGAGCCTGCACCTGATGCACCACAAAGCGGTGCTGGGCATCTCACGCACCGCCTCCCTGGCCCTGGCCCGACTGCTCATGCGGCGTACGCGCCCCCGGGTCAAACTGCACTGAACCGCCCATGAATTTCCTGCAAAAACTCGAACACGCCTGGACCACCAGCAACTCGCTCCTGCAAGTGGGGCTGGATCCCGACCCCCAACGCTTTCCGCGCGAATTGCAGGACAAGCCGGACGCTATCTTCCAGTTCTGCCGCGACATCGTCGATGCCACGGCGCCTTACGCATGCAGCTTCAAGCCGCAGATCGCGTACTTCGCCGCGCACCGCGCCGAAGACCAGCTGGAAGCGCTGTGCCAGCACATCCGCGACAAGCATCCTGACCTGCCCATCGTGCTGGACGCCAAGCGCGGCGACATCGGCTCCACCGCCGAGAACTACGCCCGCGAAGCCTACGAGCGCTACCAGGCGCACGCGCTGACCGTCAGCCCGTACATGGGGCTGGATTCCGTCGAGCCTTATCTGGCTTGGCGCGACCGCGGCGTCATCGTGCTGTGCCGCACGTCCAACCCCGGCGGGTCGGATCTGCAATTTCTGAAGATGGATAACGGCGAGCCGCTGTACCTGCACGTGGCGGGTCTGGTGGCCGACAAATGGAACGCCAACGGCCAGTGCGGCCTGGTGGTGGGCGCGACGTTCCCGAACGAACTGGCAGCCGTGCGTCAGCGTATTGGCGACGCGCTGCCCCTGCTGGTGCCTGGCATCGGCGCGCAAGGCGGCGACATCACGGCAACGGTCAACGCCGGCGCCAACGCCGCCCGCAGCGGGATGATGATCAATTCGTCCCGCGCCATCATCTACGCCAGCGGCGGCGATGACTGGCGTGAAGCGGCCGGCAAGGCCGCGATGGGGCTGCGTGATGCGATCAATGCGGTGCGTTGATCTGCGCAGATCCTGAAAGCAAAACGGGTTGCTCGATGCAACCCGTTTTTTTTTCGCCGGTGTTATTGGTGCCTTGCGATCAACGACGGTTTACGGGCGCGCCTAGGAACTCTAATAGGCCACGCAACGCATATTCCACCGCGCCATGCCGCACCTGGCTGCGATCGCCCGGGAACACATGCGTAACGGCCCGGCTGGTGATGCCGTCGGCCACCCGCATCGCAAACCCAAAGCACACCATGCCCACCGGCTTGCCCGGCGTGGCGCCCCCCGGCCCGGCGATACCGGTGGTCGACACGGCGACATACGCGGCCGGCGTCGCCAGCAGCACCCCGTTCGCCATCTCCAGCGCCACGGGCTCGCTGACCGCGCCGAAGTGATGCAGCGCATCGGGCGACACGTCCAGCTCGCTGACCTTGGCGTCGTTGCTGTAGGTGACAAAGCCGCGTTCGAACCAGTCGCTGGAGCCCGCCACCGATGTCATCGCGCCGGCCAGGAGCCCCCCCGTGCACGACTCGGCCGTGCCGAGCATCCAGCCATGACGCCGCATCGTATCGCCCAGCCGTTCGGCCAGACCCATGACAGTGGCTTCCGACAACTGCTCCGCCGACAAATTCGAACGGATGCCTGCTTGCTGTTCGCTCATCCCAAGACTCCTGTGCGCGCTATCAGCGCCATGATCAACAAGGCATAACCGGCGGCCACGATGTCATCCCACATGACGCCGAAGCCCCCTTTGATGTGGGCATCGAAAAACTTGATAGGCGGCGGTTTGACGATGTCGAACGTGCGAAACAGCACGAACGCCAGCAACTGCGACAGCCAGCCCGCCGGCGTCAACCAGAGCACCAGCCAGAACGCCACCATTTCGTCCCAGACCATTCCGACATGATCGGACTGCCCGAGTTCACGGCCCACGCGATCGCAGGCCCAGCAACCGTAAAGAAAAGCCAGCGCCAGGAATACGCCTATGGCCACGTTCGACGCCGCCGGCGCCGCCGCCACCCAGATGGCCCAGGCGAGCAAGGTGCCCCAGGTGCCGGATGCAGGGCGGATAAGGCCGCTGCCAAAGCCGAAGGCGATCAACCGGCCGGGGTCGCGGCAGACCCAGGACACCGACGGATACGCGGCCCGCGAACGGTCGCGCATGGAGGGGGAGGACTTATCGCTGGAAGACATGGTTCCTGGGCGGTTAAGAGAGATCGGGTTGATGGAGGTGTTGGGGGTGTTCGGCCTGATGGCGCGGAAATCAGGTTGAGATCACGTTGGGCCAGGAAAATGATCGAAGCCCGCCGGCAACGCGGCCAGCGGCTGCCCATTCGCATCCCGCACGGCGAGCCCCGGCTGCGTCAGTGTCTGCCCGATGCGCGTCACGCGGGCGCCCGCCGTGCTTGCGGCGGCCTGCACCGCGTCGCGTTTCGACGTTGGCGCGGTAAAGCACAGCTGATAGACATCGCCCCCTCCCAGCACCGCACGGCGGCGCTTGTCTTCGTCCAGTGAAGCCAACGCCGCAGCCGCCGGCATCCGCGCTTCTTCCAGGCTTGCCCCGACCCGGCTCGCGGTCAGGATATGCCCCAGGTCCTGCAACAGCCCGTCCGACAGATCGATAGCCGCGTGCGCAATGCCCCGCAACGCCAGCCCCAACGCCACCTGCGGCTGCGGCCATTCCAGCGCCGCGCGCGTTGCGGCCAGCAAAGAGGCATCGGCCGGGTACTGGCCATCCAGCAAGCGGTATGCCACGTCCGCCGCGCCCAGCTCGCCAGACACCCAGATGTCGTCACCCGCCTGCGCGCCATCGCGCCGCAACGCCTGCCCGGCAGGCACGGCGCCGAACACGGTGACGCTGATCGCCAGGTCATGCGCGCTGCGCGTGGTGTCGCCGCCGATCAAGGGGCAGCCGTGCAAACCGGCCAGGTCGTGAAACCCTTGCGCAAATGCTGCCAGCCAGGCTTCGTCCAGGCGCGGCAGGGCCAGGCCCAGCACACAGCCGATTGGGCGCGCGCCCATGGCGGCCAGGTCAGACAGGTTCACGGCCAGCGCCTTGTGGCCCAAGGCGCGCGGGTCGACGTCGGGAAAGAAGTGCCGGCCTTCCAGCAGCAGGTCGGTGCTGGTGGCCACCTGTTCGCCTGGCGGAACAGGAAACAAGGCGCAGTCGTCGCCCACGCCCAACAGGCCGGCGGGTGCGGCACGCGTGAAATAGCGCGCGATCAGATCGAATTCGGACGCCACGGCAACTCCGAGAATGCGGCGGACAAGCCGGCAGGGATAAGACGCCGAAGGGGCCAGACGCAGACCGCGCCTGGCGCACCGTATGCTGGTACGCGCAGGCCGGCATGCGCCTGGCCCCTTCGGCGGGCGGTTACGCCCGGATCAGCGCCGCTGTTGTGCTGCGGCCTGGACCTCGTTCGCACGCACGTCGGCGGCCAGCTTGTCGAGCACGCCGTTGACGAACTTGAAGCCGTCGGTGCCGCCAAATGACTTGGCCAGCTCCACCGCTTCGTTGATGGCGACCTTGTACGGCACTTCGACATGATGAATCAGTTCGAAGCTGCCGATCAGCAGGATGCCGTGTTCAACGGGCGACAGCTCGGCCAGCGGGCGGTCGATGTAGGGCGTGAAACGCTCGCGCAGCGTGGGCGCTTCGCGCAAGACACCATGCAGCAAGGTCTTGAACCACTGCGCATCGGCCTCGGAGAAATCCTCGGTGTCGCGCAGATGGGCGTCGATCTCGCCGGCGTCCTGCGTGCCTTCGCCGCCACGCAGCAGCCACGCGTACACGCCTTGCAGCGCGAATTCGCGTGCGCGGCGGCGGGCGCTGCGCGCGTTGGCGCGGGCTTGCGCCGCGCTATCAGCGCTGGTCGTCGTCTTCTTCGTCGTCAAAATCTTCGTCCTCGTCTTCGTCGTCTTCGTCTTCTTCCTCGGGTTCCAGCGCCGCCACCAAGTTGGCCATTTCAACGGCCACCTGGGCGCAATCGCGACCCTTGCCGGCGGCGCGGGCTTGCGCCTGCTCGTCGGTGTCGACGGTCAGCACGCCGTTCGCAACGGGAATGCCGGTTTCCAGGGAAATGCGGGTGATTGCGGTGGCCATTTCATTGCTGACCACTTCAAAGTGATAGGTCTCGCCACGGATGACGGCGCCCAATGCGATCAGGGCGTCGAATTCAAACGTTTCGGCCATGTGGGACAGGGCTACGCCCAGTTCCAGGGCGCCCGGCACGGTGGCGACCATGACGTCGCGTTCGTCCACGCCCAGTTCGGCCAGTTCCTTCAGGCACGCTTCGAGTTCGGCCTGGCCGATTTCTTCATTGAAGCGGGCGCGTACGATGCCGATGTGCAGCCCTTCGCCGTTCAGGTCGGGGGTAAGGATGTAAGGGTTCATGTGTCGGCCTTCAGTGTGTTGCGGGAGTATTCTGCGGGTCGCAATCGTAACCCGTAATGGTCAGCGAGAAGCCCGCCATGCTGGGCATCTTGCGCGGGCGGGCCAGCAGCCTCATCTGACCCACATTCAGGTCACGCAGGATCTGGGCGCCGATACCGTAAGTGCGCAAGCCGAAGCGGTCGGTGCTGGCGGCGGCCTGGGCCTGGGCTTTCGGGTCGTTCCAGCCGGCGATCTGGCCAAACAGGTGTTCCGTGGACGACTGGCAGTTCATCAGCACCAGCACGCCGGCGGGCGATGCGGCGATGGCCTCCAGCGCCTGCGCCACGCCCCAGCTATGCGGGCTGGCGCCGGTATCCAGCACATCAAGCACCGAGGCCGGCTCGTGCACGCGCACCAGCGTTTCGACGTCGGGAGTCACGTTACCATGCACCAGCGCCAAATGGGCGGAGCCGGTGGCGGCGTCTTCATAGGCCACGGCTTCGAACGTGCCCCAGGCCGTTTTCATGGGGCGCTTGCCCACGCGCTTGACGATGGATTCGTGTTCGCTGCGGTATTGGATCAGGTCGGCGATGGTGCCGATCTTCAGGTCATGCTGGCGGGCGAATTCCACCAGGTCCGGCAGGCGGGCCATGGTGCCATCGGGCTTGAGGATTTCGCAGATCACGGCGGCGGGCGTGAGGCCTGCCATGGCCGTCAGGTCGCAACCGGCTTCGGTGTGGCCGGCGCGCACCAGCACGCCGCCAGGCACCGCACGCACCGGGAAGATGTGGCCGGGCTGGACCAGATCTGCCGGCTTGGCGTCGCGCGCCACGGCCACCTGGATGGTGCGGGCGCGGTCAGCGGCGGAAATGCCGGTTTCCACGCCTTCGGCGGCTTCGATCGACTGCGTGAAGTTGGTGCCGTAGCGCGTGCCGTTGCGGGCCGCCATCATGGGCAGTTCCAGCTGGCGGCAGCGTTCTTCGGTCAGCGTCAGGCAGACCAGGCCGCGCCCGTGCGTGACCATGAAGTTGATGGCTTCCGGCGTGACGAATTCGGCGGCCATGACAAGGTCACCTTCGTTTTCACGATCTTCTTCGTCAACCAGGATGACGATACGGCCGGCGCGCAGCTCGGCGATGATCTCGGCAACCGAAGCGATGCCGAAGGATTCCGGCTCGGAGCCGGGCAAAGAGGACAACTGGACGGACATGGCGAAGACGCAAACCAGGCGGGAAAGCCCGGATTTTACCGCCCTCGGCGCCAGTTTCCCTATTGCCCCGTCAGAAGGCCGCCCGCGGGGGGGCATCCGGTTAAACTTTCGCCCGGAGATCCCCCTATAAATCGAAGGAAAAACCTCATGCAAGCCCTTGCGGCCATACCCTTGACCGTTGCGGCGGCGGTTCGCGTCGTGTTGACCGATATCGATGACACACTGACCACCGACGGCCGCCTGCCGGCCGACGCCTACGCCGCGCTGGAGCGCCTGGAACAGGCGGGCATCCAGGTCGTGCCGATCACCGGCCGCCCGGCTGGCTGGTGCGACCACATCGCCCGCATGTGGCCCGTGCGGGCCGTGGTGGGGGAAAACGGGGCGTTCTATTACGCCTATGACCGCCAGGCGCGCCGCATGACCACCCACTACTGGACCGACGCCGCCTCGCGCCAGGCAAGCCGCAAGCGGCTGGACGCCATCCGCGACCAGGTGCTGGCGCAAGTGCCAGGCGCCGCTGTCGCCAGCGACCAGGACTACCGCGTGGCCGACCTGGCCATCGATTTCTGCGAAGACGTGCCTGCCCTGCCTGATGCGGCCATCAGCAAGATCGTGCAGATCTTCCACGACGCGGGCGCCCAGGCCAAGGTCAGCTCGATCCACGTGAACGGCTGGTTTGGCGACTACGACAAACTGACCATGACGCGCACGCTGTTCCAGCGCGAGTTCGGCGCCGACGTGGCCAGCGTGCTGGACAGCACCCTGTTCATTGGCGATTCGCCCAACGATGAGCCGATGTTCGCGTTCTTTCCGATCTCGGTCGGCGTGGCCAACATCCAGGCCCAGCTGCACCGCCTGAAAGACCGCCCGGCCTATGTCGCCGCCTTTCATGGCGGCGGCGGTTTCGTCGAAATGGCCGACCGCCTGCTGGCGGCCCGCCAGACCCCGCAGCCCGCCTGAGGTCGAACCCATCGTGGCCACCACCAAGCCCTCCCCGGCCGCCGCCAATGACGGCCGCCGCAGCATCCAGTCCATCGAAGTCGGCGTGCCGCTGCTGTCCGCGCTGGTTGACGCCGGCAAGCCCCTGACCCTGCGCGATCTTGCTGCGGGCGCGGGCATGACGTCGGCCAAGGCGCACCCTTACCTGGTCAGCTTCATCCGCGTGGGTCTGGTCCAGCAGGACGCCATCACCGGCCAGTACGAACTGGGTCCCTT
This sequence comes from uncultured Achromobacter sp., assembly GCA_913775005.1. Taxonomy (GTDB): domain Bacteria; phylum Pseudomonadota; class Gammaproteobacteria; order Burkholderiales; family Burkholderiaceae_B; genus Achromobacter. The sequence continues at coordinate 3,603 of CAJYKY010000220.1, read as the reverse complement.
TGCGTTGCAGATGGGGCTGGTCAGCCTGCAACGGCTGGACCCGGTGCGCATCGCCATGCCCGAGATCGCGCAACTGCAATCGGAAATCGGCCATACGCTGGGCATCGCCGTGCTGGGTTCGCACGGCCCCACGATGATCCACATGACCGAAGCCAGCTACCCCGTGCACGTGAACATGCGCAAGGGCACGGTGATGTCCATGCTGCACACGGCCACGGGCCTAGTCTTTGCGGCCTGGCTGCCGCCCAAGGTCAGCGAACATTACATCGCCCGCGAAGAGGGCGACACGGCGGTCATCGCCAGCACGCCGCCCCCGCGCAAAGCCTCGCGCGCCAACATCGAAGCGCAACTGGCCGATATCCGTGTGCATGGCATGGCGCGCGCGCTGGGTAACCCCTTGCCGGGCGTTGACGCGCTGTCGGTGCCGGTCTTCGACAACACCGGCAATATCGTCTTGGCCCTGACCAGCCTCGGTCCCACCGGCTTGTTCGATGTGTCGTGGGACGGCGCCATCGCCCGCCCGCTGCTGGCTTGCGCGCAAGAGATTTCGCGCAAGCTGGGGTATCGCGGCTGACACGTTTGCTTGCCACGTTCGCAAAAAACCGAACATAAAGCGAACAAATCGAACAAAAGTCGAAAAGAAAGGCAGGGACTTTCCCAAGTGCCCTGTCCCCTCTTGTGTGTTTGAATTCAGGAAATATTCAAATTCATCCCACAAGAGGAGACAAACCATGCACGCGATGCGTCTATTGCAAGCGGCCGCCCTGGCCGCGTTCGCCGTTGGCGGTTCCGCCGCCCAGGCCGCCGACACCTGCCCCAACCGCGGCGATCTGGACCAGATGTACTGCGACGCCGACAAGAATCTGGTGGCCGACACGCCCACCGACGCGTCCAAGCAGAAAACGCCGTCCACCCTGGTCTTCACCTACACGCCCGTGGAAGACCCGGCCGTGTACGAAGACATCTTCAAGCCCTTCACCAAGCACCTGTCCGAATGCACGGGCAAGCGCGTCGTGTTCTATCAGGTGCAAAGCAATGCGGCCGAAATCGAAGCCATGCGCTCGGGCCGGCTGCACGTGGGCGGCTTTTCCACCGGCCCCACCGCGTTTGCCGTAAACATCGCCGGCGCCGTGCCGTTTGCCGTCAAGGGCTATGCGGATGGCTTCCAGGGCTACAACCTCATCGTCATCGTCAAGAAAGACAGCCCCTACCAGAAGCTGACTGACCTGAAGGGCAAGAAGCTCGCGCACACCGCGCCGTCGTCGAACTCGGGTCACATGGCGCCCGTGGCGCTGTTCCCCAAGGAAGGCCTGACGCCGGACAAGGACTACAAGGTGGTCTTTTCGGGCAAGCACGACCAATCCGTCATGGGCGTGAACTCGGGCGACTACGACGCCGCCGCCGTGGCGTCCGACGTGTTCAAGCGCATGGTGGAACGCGGCCAGGTCAAGGAAGCCGACTTCCGCGTGATCTACAAGAGCGAGAAATTCCCCACCTCGTCGTTTGCCTACGCGCATGACCTGGAGCCGAAATTCCGCGACCAGATGCTCAAGTGCTTCTACGACTACCGCTTCCCGGCGGAAATGTCGAAGGCCTTCGACGGCGCCGACCGCTTCTACCCGGTGACCTACGAGAAGGATTGGGCCATCGTCCGCCAGGTGGCTGAATCGGGTGGCGAAAGCTTCAACCGCGCCGCCTACGACCGCGAATCCGCCAAGAGCAAGAAGTAATCCAGCATGACGACGTCGCTACGCATTTCCGGCCTGGTCAAGGAATACCGGGCCGGCCGGCCGGTTCTGAACGGTATCAACCTTGAGATCGCCGGCCAGGGCCTGACGGCCATCATCGGCCCTTCCGGCACCGGCAAGAGCACGCTTCTGCGCTGCATCAACCGGCTGATCGAACCCACCCAGGGCGAGATCGTGCTTCAGTCGCAGGACGGTTCCGTGGACCTGGCGCGGGTGCGCGGCGCGTCGCTGCGCCGCGCGCGCCGCCGCATCGGCATGGTGTTTCAGGAATACAACCTGGTCGAACGCCTGACCGTCATGGAAAACCTGCTGACGGGCCGGCTCGGGTATACCTCGGCGCTCAAGGCCTGGATGCGGCGCTTTGAACCCGAAGACATCCAGCACGCCTATACCTTGCTGGATACCGTCGGGCTGGCCGGTTTTGCCGACCAGCGCGCCGATGCGCTGTCGGGCGGCCAGCGCCAGCGCGTGGGCATTGCCCGCGCGTTGATGCAACGCCCGCAGGTGCTGCTGGCCGACGAGCCGACGTCGTCGCTGGATCCGAAAACGTCGGTGGAAATCATGGAGCTGCTGTCCGAACAGGGCAGCGCCAGCGGCATCCCCGTCATCGTGAACATCCACGACGTGGAGCTTGCGCGCCGCTACGCCACGCGCATCGTCGGCATGTCGGGCGGCCACGTCGTCTATGACGGCGACGGCCAGGGCCTGGACGCCACCATGCTCAAGACCATCTACGGAGGCGAGTCTTGGCTGGAATGACGCCCACACGGGGCCTGCGCCCCTTCGCCATGTCCGGGCGCGCCAAGGCGGGCCTGGTTTTGCTGCTGATCTATACCGTCTACGCCGCCGCACAACTGGACTTCAGTTGGGCGCGTTTCGAATCCGGCATGGGACACGCGTCGACGTTTCTGGCGCGCATGTTCCCGCCCAACTTTGAAAAGCCCGCCACGCTGTGGAAAGGCATCGCGGAAAGCCTGGAAATCGCCGTGCTGGCGTCGGTGCTGGGCATTCTGTTTGCGCTGCCCGTGGGCTTGCTGGGCGCGCGCAACCTGATGCCGGCCTGGGTGTCGTGGCCCGCGCGCTCGCTGGTGGCGCTGTGCCGCGCACTGCACCCCGTTATCGTCGCCATCCTGTTCGTCAAGGCCGTGGGCTTTGGCGCGCTGGCGGGCATTCTGGCGCTGACGGTCGCATCCATCGGTTTCATCGGCAAGCTGTTCACCGAAGCCATCGAAGAGATTTCGCTCAAGCAGGTGGAAGCCGTGCGCGCCAGCGGCGCGTCGTTTGCCAACGTCATCATCTTCGGCGTGCTGCCGCAGGTGTTTGCACGCTTCATCGGCTTTGCGACTTATCAGTTCGATTCGAACCTGCGCAACTCCACCATGGTGGGGATCGTGGGCGCGGGCGGCGTGGGCGGCACCTTGTTCTCGGCCTTCCAGCGCTTTGACTACGACTTTGTCAGCGCCATTCTGCTGACGCTGATCGCGATCATCATGCTGGGTGAAGTCCTTGCCGGGTTCGTGCGCGCCGTGTTCCTGGACAACCTGGGCTTTGACCGCATCCTGCAAGGCCGCTTCGCGGGCGCGCGGGGCATCAGCGCCGGCAAACCGCCGGCGGCCCGCAAGGCGGAGGTGGAAGAATGAATACCCATGCCTCCACCTTGAATCCTGCCGGTTCGCCCCGCGTGTGGCAGCGCTACAGCATGGGCCAGCGCTTGCTGCGCTTTGCGCTGTACCTGCTGGTGGTGGCCGCCATCGCGCAGGCCATACGCGGCGTGGAAGTCATACCGGAATTCCTGTATGACGCCCCCGAGCAGATGGCCGACCTGTTCCGGCGCATGTGGCCCATCGATTGGGCC
>CAJYKY010000219.1 GCA_913775005.1 uncultured Achromobacter sp. | reverse complement strand
CGCGACAGCGTTGCCGAACGCTTCATCGACGTGGTGGACCGCGTAGGCATCGACCCCTTCAAGCAGGACGTCTACGCCGACCCCGCCTTCGCCAAACCCGTACCCAGCGCCGAACCCGCTCATGTCTGACCTCTACGCCCACGACGCCCCCGGCCCGCACCTGATCCGCGACGGCCAACTGCAAGCCGACACTTCGCGCCCCTTCGTTCCCGAACCCGAAGTGGCTGCCGACGGCCAGGTGCCTGGCGACGAACCTGGCTGGATCGTGCCGCTGTCCACGTGGAAGACGTCGCGCGCCACGCTGCGCCGCCACCAGCATCCGGTGGCGGTGCTGTTGTCCGCCGACGCCGACTTGCGCGACCTGGCCGAACCCGATGGCACCTTGAACCCCGCCGGCATCGCCTTCATCGCCGTGGACTTTCCCGTGTACACCGATGGCCGTGGCTATTCGCTGGCGCAGCTGCTGCGCACGCAATACCAATGGACGGGCGAATTGCGCGCGGTGGGCGATGTGATGATCGACACCATCCACTACCAGGCGCGCGTGGGCTTCAACAGCTTTCTGGTCAAGCCCGGCCACGATCCCAAAAAGGCGCTGGACGCGTTCAACACGTTCACCGTGCATTACCAGAAGACCTACCGCGCGCCCACGCCGGCCGCTGCCTGAACAGGCGGGGCGGGATTCAGCTATCCCGCCTCAAGCGATTTCCGCCTTTCCCGCTATTCCGCCTTGATGCCGCCGCGCTGAATCACCGCCGTCCACTTGGCGATGTCGTCGCGGATGCGCTGTGAGAACTGCGCGGGCGTGCTGCCCACCGGCTGAAACCCCAATCCCGCCAGCTTGTCCTTCAACTCGCCGCCCTGTATCGACTGCGCCAACGTGGTCGACAGGCGCTCGATGATGGGCGCCGGCACATTGGCGGGCGCCACCAGGCCGAACAGCGGCGAGATATCCACACCGGGCAATCCGGCTTCGGTAAACGTCGGCACATCCGGCAACTGGCTGATGCGCTGCGGCGTCGTCACCGCCAGCGCGCGCAAGCGTCCGCCCTTGATGTGCTCCAGCAACGTGGGCACCGTGGCGAACGCAAATTGCACCTGTCCACCCAGCAGGTCCGTGAACACGGTGCCGCCGCCCCGATAAGGCACATGCAGCACATCGATGCCCGCCTGCTGGCGCAACTGTTCGCCCGCCAGATGCGGCGCGCTGCCCACTCCCGCCGACCCGAACGACAAGGTACCCGGCTGCGCCTTGGCCAGCGCCACGAACGCGGCCACATCGGCCGCCTTCACAGACGGGTGCACCACCATGACGAACGGCGCCGTCGCCATCAGCGAGATCGGCGAAAAATCCTTGATGGCGTCGTACGGCTGGCGGTCGCCCAGCAGCGCCGGATTGATGGTGAAGGTGGAATCCACGATGCCGATCGTGTAGCCGTCAGGCGCCGATGTCGCCAGCGCGCGCGTGCCGATCGTGGTGCCGCCCCCGCCCCGATTTTCCACGACGAAGGGTTGCCCCATGACCTGTGCGTAGACCTGGCCGGCCATGCGCCCCAACGTGTCCGTCGCCGCGCCGGGCGGGTACGGCACGTACAGGCGCACCGGCTTGTCGGGGTAATCGGCGGCGCGCGCCGGCAGGCTCCACGGTAATGTCGCCGCGCCCAGGGCCAGCGCCGAACTGCGGGCAAGAAAAGATCTGCGTGATGCGTGCATGGTGTTTGTCTCCGTTTTGTTTTTTGCGTGGCCGTGTTTGGGACGCGATTCAGCTGCTGTATTTCCCCGCCGCCAGCTCGGGCTCCGGGTCCGCCCCCAGCCCCGGCCCGTCCGGCACCTGCACCCAGCCTGCCTCGATCGGCACGCTGCGCCCATACGGCACATGTGCCAGTTCCACATACAGCCGTTCCAGCGCGACCTCTTGCTGCTGCGCGGCGATCAGGTGCAGGCTGGCCAGATACCCGGGGCCAAAAAAAGCGACTTGCGGCGCGCAGACCACCGACGTGCCGGCGCAGCGCTGCGCGATGCGCCAGGCGGCCGTCAGGCCCAGTTTGATGACGCTGGGCTGCACGTATTGCACCGTCTGATCGTCCACCAGCCGTTCCAGGTCATATGCGCTGGCAGCGTTTTCGCCGACGGCCAACGGCACGCCGCAAGTTTGCTTGAGCCGCGCCAATTCGCGATCGTTCTCGGGCGGCCATAGCGGCTCTTCGATCCAGAACGGATCGTAGGCGCGCATGGCGTGGATGGCGTCCGGCGCGTCGGCCGGCGTCCACGCGCAATTCGTGTCGACCATGATGGGCACGCCCGGCCCCGTGCTGCGGCGCACGGCGGCCAGCGCTTCGGCGGTGCGTTCGTGCAGCTTGATCTCGGTATAGCCTTCGCCCAGCGCTTGCGTGGTGACAGCATCCAGCCGTTCTGCGCTGCCGTAATACTGAAGCAGCGACGCGTACACGCGCACGCGGTCACGCCGCTTGCCGCCCAGCAGCTGATACAGCGGCACGCCGGCACGCTTGGCCCGCAAATCCCACAACGCGATGTCCAGACCCGCCAGCGCGTGCACGACCGGCCCAGAGCGGCCCAGGTTGTGCAGCATGCGCTGCATGCCCGGCAGCAGCGCATCGTCGCCCGCGTCTTTGCCGCAAGCCAAGGGAGCGATCAAGGTTTCAACCACGGCCGTCAACGCGCGCGGCTCAACGCAATACGATTCGCCCCAGGCCACCGTGCCGTCTTCCGTCTGGATGCGGATCAGCGCGCTGTCCAGTTTGTCGCGCGGACGCCCGGCGAATAGCGGCGGCGGGTTCCAATGATGAAACGGCAGACGAAGCGGAATGCAGGTGACCGATACAAGGGTGTTGGCAGGCATAGCGATAGCAGCAACGTAGAGAACGACCCAGCTATTCTCAGGCGCTGATATTCATATGGTCAAATAGATGAATTAACTATTTCCATATGAATTTCATATGCTCAACCGCCGTGAATTGTTGCTGCTGCGTGCGATGTATCGGCAAGACACCGTCACGGCCGCCGCCGCCTCCATCAACATGACCCAACCCGCCGCCAGCGCATTGCTGCGCGATATGGAAACGCGGCTGGGCTTTGCGCTGTTCAGCCGCGAAAACCGCCGGCTGCATCTGACCAGCCAGGGCCGGGCGTTGATCCCCGAGGTGCTGAATGCGTTGGCTGGCGTCGAGGCCGTCGACAAGATGGCGCAAGACATCCGGCAAGGGGCGATGGCGCGGTTGGCGGTCGGCGCGGTGGCCATCGCCGCGTCCAGCCTGCTGCCGCCAGCCCTGGCGCGGATGCGGCAGCAACACCCGTCCGTCGCCGTGACCGTGCGCGCCGGCACCGCGCTGGAAATCATCGAGATGGCGGTCGACCACCGCATTGACCTGGGCGTCATCGTGGGCTCGCCCGCCGATATCGAGCGCGTGTCCAGCCTGCGTCTGGCGCCGCTGAGCCTGTACGCGGTGCTGCGCGCCGACCACCCGTGGGCAAACGCGCCCGCGCTGACGTTGCAAGCGGTGGCCGAGGCCGGCCCCATTGTGTTGGCGCCCGCGCTGCCCGCAGGACGCGCCACGCTTCAGGCATTGGAGGCCCGGGGGCTGCCATACCGCCCCATCGTCGAAGTGGCGCAGTCGTCAGCCGCCTGCGCGCTGGTGGCCGAAGGCCTGGGCATTGCCATCGTGGAAAGCCTGGGCGCGCACTACGCGCAGCGCCAGGGTCTCATCGCCCATCATCTGCTGGCGCTGCAAGACCCGATTCTGGCGGTGGTGTGGCCGCGCGACCGCGCCATGAGCGCGCCCGCGCAGCACGTGCAAACGGCCATGGCGGAACTGGCGCGCACGCATGCGCCTTACCAGGACGTCGAGTAGGCGCCGGGGAATTGCTTGGCGACGAAGGCTTTGACCTCGTCCGACTGATACGCCTTGATGAAGCGCGCGATACGCGGATCGTTCTTGTTGTCTTCGCGCGCGGCAATGACCACGGCGGCGAACGGCGCCTCTTTGCTTTCCAACGCCAGCGCATCCTTGGCGGGCGACAGGCCGGCGGGAATGGCGTAGGCGGAATTCACGGCGGCGGCATCCACGTCCGACAAGGAATGCGGCAGCTGCGCCGCTTCGATTTCAATGAACTTCAGGTTCTTCGGGTTCTCGACC
>CAJYKY010000218.1 GCA_913775005.1 uncultured Achromobacter sp. | reverse complement strand
CGCCGGCCAGGCGCACGCCCTTGGCGGCCCAGTCGCGCGATGAGCCTTGGCCGTAGTCGGCCCCGGCCACGATGATGAGCGGCTGCTTGCGGTCCATGTAGGTTTCGATGGCTTCCCACATGCGCATGACCTGGCCTTCGGGTTCGACGCGTGCCAGCGACCCTTGTTTGACGGTGCCGTCTTCGTTTTTCACCATCTCGTTAAAGAGTTTGGGGTTGGCGAAGGTGGCGCGCTGTGCGGTGAGGTGGTCGCCGCGATGGGTGGCGTAAGAGTTGAAGTCTTCTTCGGGCAGGCCCATCTTGTCCAGATATTCGCCAGCGGCGCTGTCCAGCAGGATGGCGTTGGACGGCGACAGGTGGTCGGTGGTGATGTTGTCGCCCAGCACGGCCAGCGGCAGCATGCCGCGCAGCGTGCGTTCGCCGGCGAGCGCGCCTTCCCAGTACGGCGGACGGCGGATGTACGTGCTTTGCGGGCGCCAGTCGTACAGCGGGCTGACGGCAGCTTTGCGTGCGTCTTGAATGCCGAACATGGGCGCATACACCTTGCGGAACTGTTCGGGTTTGACGGCGGATTTGACCATGGCATCGATGTCTTCGTCGCTGGGCCAGATGTCTTTCAGGCGGATCTCTTTGCCGTCGGCGCCCACGCCCAGGACGTCGCGTTCGATGTCAAAGCGGATGGTACCGGCGATGGCGTAGGCCACGACCAGCGGCGGCGAGGCCAGGAAGGCCTGCTTGGCGTAGGGGTGGATGCGGCCGTCGAAGTTGCGGTTGCCGGACAGCACGGCGGTGGAATAGAGGTCGCGGTCGATGATTTCTTGCTGGATCGCGGGGTCCAGCGCGCCCGACATGCCGTTGCACGTGGTACAGGCAAACGCCACGACGCCGAAGCCCAGCTTTTCCAGGTCTTCCAGCAGGCCGGCTTCTTCCAGGTACAGCTGCACAGCCTTGGAGCCGGGGGCCAGCGAACTCTTCACCCAGGGTTTGCGCGCGAGGCCCGCGCGGTGCGCGTTGCGTGCGAGCAGGCCGGCGGCGATGACGTTGCGTGGGTTGCTGGTGTTGGTGCAGCTGGTGATGGCGGCGATGATGACGGCGCCATCGGGCATGCGGCCGGGTTCGTTTTCGACCACGCCGGAGATGCCGCGCGCGGCGAGGTCCGACACGGGGAGGCGGCGGTGCGGGTTGGACGGGCCGGCCAGCGTGCGCACGACGGTAGACAGGTCAAAGCGCAGCACGCGTTCGTACTGGGCGGTGGCCAGGCTGTCGGACCACAGGCCGGCGGTCTTGGCGTAGGTTTCCACCAGTGCGATCTGCTCGTCTTCGCGGCCGGTCAGGCGCAGGTAGTCGATGGTTTGCTGATCGATCGAGAACATGGCCGCCGTGGCGCCGTATTCGGGCGCCATGTTGGAAATGGTGGCGCGGTCGCCCAGCGTGAGGCTGGCGGCGCCTTCGCCGTAGAACTCCAGGTAGGCGCCCACGACTTTTTCTTTGCGCAGGAATTCGGTCAGCGTCAGCACCACGTCGGTGGCGGTGATGCCGGGTTGCGCGCGGCCGGTGAGTTCGACGCCGATGATGTCGGGCAGGCGCATCCATGAGGCGCGGCCGAGCATGACGTTTTCGGCTTCCAGGCCGCCCACGCCGATGGCGATGACGCCCAGCGCATCGACGTGCGGGGTGTGGCTGTCGGTGCCGACGAGCGTGTCGGGGAAGGCCACGCCGTCTTGCGTGTAGATCACGGGCGACATCCGCTCCAGGTTGATCTGGTGCATGATGCCGTTGCCCGGCGGCACGACTTCGATGTTGCGGAAGGCTTGCTTGGTCCAGTCGATGAAGTGGAAGCGGTCTTCGTTGCGGCGGTCTTCCACGGCACGGTTGCGCGCGAAGGCGTCGGGGTCGGTGCCGTCGAATTCCACGGCCAGAGAATGGTCGACGATCAGCTGCACCGGTACCACGGGGTTGACCTTGGCGGGGTCGCCGCCTTTTTCCGCGATGGCGTCGCGCAGGCCTGCCAGGTCCACCAGCGCGGTCTGGCCCAGGATGTCATGACAGACGACGCGTGCCGGAAACCACGGAAAGTCCAGATCGCGGCGGCGTTCGATCAGCTGGCGCAGCGCGTCGGTCAGCATGGACGGGTCGCAGCGGCGCACGAGGTTTTCCGCCAGCACGCGCGACGTGTAGGGCAGGCCGTCATAGGCGCCCGGGGTGATGGCTTCAACGGCGGCGCGCGCGTCGAAATAATCCAGGCGGGTGCCGGGCAGGGTCTTGCGGTACGAATGATTCATCATGCCTCCGTGCGCTGTTGCTTGCTCTGCGCGATCTGTTGTTCGATGTTGATGCGGGACACGCGGATGTGCCGGCGCATCAGGATTTCAGCCAGCTCGCCGTCGCGGTCGGCGATGGCGTCAAGAATGCGGTGGTGTTCGGCGTAGGCCTGGCGCGGCCGGTTGGGCGTCGTCGAATACTGGATGCGGTACATGCGCGCCAGTTGGTAGAGTTCGTCGCACAGCATGCGGAACAGCATCTGGTTGCCGCTGCCCTTGACGATGCGGTAGTGGAAATCGTAATCGCCTTCCTGCTGGTAGTAGCCCACGCCGGCCTGAAATGCGGCGTCGCGTTCGTGGGCATGCAGCACCTCGCGCAGTTCGGCGATTTCGGAAGCGGGCATGCGTTCGGCGGCCAGGCGGCAGGCGGTGCCTTCCAGGGATTCGCGGATTTCGTAGAGCTCCGACAGCTCTTGCTGCGACAGCGATACGACGCGCGCGCCGGCGTGCGGCACGCGCACCAGCAGCCGTTGGCCTTCCAGCCGGTGCAGCGCTTCGCGCAGCGGACCCCGGCTGACGCCGTGGATGCGCGCCAGCTCGGGTTCGGAAATCTTGCTGCCGGGCGCGATGTCACCTTTGACGATCGCGGCCTGGATCTTCTTGAAGATGTGATCCGACAGCGTTTCACCATCGCCGGGCGCGGCGCCCGGCATGGTCAGCACTTTGCTCATGGTGTTGACAATCGTTGAAGATTTCTAGGGGAAAGGCCCCGTTTGGCGTCTGGTGGACGTCAGATTGTCAACAATTTAGCGTGAGGGCGGGGGATACGCAAGCGCGGGGGGGCCGCCACCCTCGGCGGCCCCTTGGCTTTTTTGTGGCCTTAGCGCGTGTGATGAACGGGCTGCAATCCGTACACCTGTACCGGCAAGCCCACCTGCCGCGCCTTCAATTGCAGGGACAGGTATTGCGAGTAATGCCGCGACTGATGCAGGTTGCCGCCGTGGAACCACAGGCCTTCCTGCTGGGTGGGCTTCCACATGTTGCGCTGTTCGCCTTCCCAGGGGCCGGGGTCTTTGGTGGTGTCGGACCCCAGGCCCCAGCATTTGCCGACCTTGTCGGCGACGTCCTGGCTGATCAGGTCCGCTGCCCAGCCGTTCATGGAGCCGTACCCAGTGGCGTAGACGACCAGGTCGGCCGGCAGCGTGACGCCGTTTTTCAGCACGACGGCTTCGCGCGCAAGGTGGCTGACGTCGGTGCCCGATTGCAGCTTGATGCTGCCGTCGATGATCAGGTCGCAAGCGCCGACGTCGATGTAATAGCCCGAGCCACGGCGCAGGTATTTCATGAAGAGGCCGGAGCCGTCGTCGCCCCAGTCCAGCATGAAGCCGGCCTTTTCCAGCTTGGCGTAGAACTCGGCGTCGCGTTCGCGCATTTGTTCGTACAGCGGGATCTGGAACTGCGCCATGATTTTGTAGGGCAGCGATGCGAAGGTCAGGTCGGCCTTGCGTGTGGTCATGCCGTTGGCGACCGCCTGTTCGGAATACAGGCCGCCCAGGCCGATGTCCATCAAGGAATCCGATCGCACGATGTGCGTGGATGAGCGCTGCACCATCGTGACGTTGGCGCCGTTTTCCCACAGCGCGGCGCAGATGTCGTGGGCGGAATTGTTGGCGCCGATCACCACGACGTTTTTGCCTCGGTATGCGTCGGGGCCGGGGTGTTGGGATGAGTGTTGCTGTTCGCCCTGGAATTCGTCCTGCCCCGGAAAGCGCGGGATGTTCGGCTTGCCCGACATGCCGGTGGCCAGGACTAGTTGCTTGGGCCGCAGCACCACGGGCTGGCCGTCGCGCAGCACGGTGACTTCCCATTCTTTCTTTTGGTCGTCGTAGCGTGCGGATTCGCAGACGCTGGAGGTCCAGTAGTTCAGCTCCATCACCTTGGTGTACATCTCGAGCCAGTCGCCGACTTTGTCCTTGGGCGCGAAGACGGGCCAGTTTTCCGGGAAGGGGATGTAGGGCAGGTGGTCGTACCAGACCGGGTCGTGCAGGCACAGGGACTTGTAGCGTTTCCTCCAGCTGTCGCCGGCGCGCTCGTTCTTTTCGATGATGATGGTGGGCACGTCCAGCTGGCGCAGCCGCGCGCCCAGCGCGATGCCGCCTTGTCCGCCGCCGATGATCAGCACGTAGGGTTGCGTGGTGTAGCCGAGTTCTGCGGCTTCGCGTTCGCGCTTTTCCAGCCAGGTCTGGCGCTCGCGGCTGCTGCCGTGTTCGGCACCCATGGGGCGGCGCGTGCCGCTGGGCTCTTCATGGCCTTTGAGTTCGGACATGGTGGTGAGTAGCGTCCAGATTTTGCCGTTCTGGATGCGGATGTGGCCGTAGCCGCGTGCGAGGTTGGTGTCGATGTGGATCCAGGCTTGTAGCAGTCCGTCGTCGCTGCTGACGGGTTCGCGGTCGTCGCGGGTGAAGCGTACGGGTTCGATCTGCGGTAGTTGTTGCGCGAGCATGTCGCGGATTTGGTCGCGGCTTTCTAGGGTGCGTAGGTTCCAGCTGAATAGCACCAGGTCGCGCCAGTAGCATTCGTCT
>CAJYKY010000217.1 GCA_913775005.1 uncultured Achromobacter sp. | reverse complement strand
AGTTCGCGCGAGCCCGTGGCTTGAAGCGCCGCGCCATCCACTTCGGCCACGCGCTGAAGAACACGATGGTGCCCGTCATCACCATTACCGGCTTGCAACTGGGCGGCATCATCGCCTTCGCCATCGTGACCGAGACCGTGTTCCAGTGGCCGGGCATGGGCCTGTTGTTCATCCAGGCCGTGCAGTTTGCCGACGTGCCGGTAATGGCCGCGTACCTGTGCCTGATCGCGCTGGTGTTCGTGGTGATCAACCTGATCGTCGATCTTCTTTATTTTGTCGTGGACCCGCGCTTGCGCTCCGGGCTGACTCGCGGCGGGGGGGCTCACTGATGCGCGCTGTACTCAAACGCTGGTGGAACAGCGACATTGCCTGGGCCTGGCGCCGGGCGCCCGTGGCCATCGTGGCGACCCTGCTGCTGGCGACCCTGCTGATCGGGTCGTTCGGGGCCGGCTGGGTCGCGCCGCACAATCCCTTCGACCTGACCAAGGTCGAACTGCTGGACGCGCTGCTGCCGCCAGCCTGGGAGGCCAACGGCCAAGCGACCTATCTGCTGGGCACGGACAGCCAAGGCCGGGATCTGTATTCGGCCATCCTGTACGGCACGCGCGTGTCGCTGCTGATCGGGCTGGCGTCGGTGTTGCTGTCGATGTTGATCGGCATCGTGTTGGGCCTGATCTCGGGCTATGCGGGCGGACGTATCGACGCGTTCATCATGCGCGTGGCGGATGTGCAGCTGTCGTTCCCGGCAATCCTGATCGCGCTGTTGATCGACGGCGTGGCGCGGGCTGCCGTGCCGCGTGAACTGCACGAACTCATCGCCTTCCCGGTGCTGATCGGCGCGATTGCGCTGGCCGGCTGGCCGCAATACGCGCGCACGGTGCGCGGCTCGACGCTGGTGGAAAAGAACCGTGAGTATGTGCAGGCGGCGCGCGTCATCGGCGTGGCGTCTCCGGTCATCATGTTCCGCCACGTGTTGCCCAATGTGCTGGGGCCGGTGCTGGTGCTGGCGACGGTGCATCTGGCCACCGCCATCATTACCGAGGCGACGCTGTCGTTCCTGGGCGTCGGGGTGCCGCCAACGGCGCCGTCGCTGGGTACGCTGATCCGTATCGGCAATGACTTCCTGTTTTCGGGCGAATGGTGGATCACCATTTTCCCGGGCGCGGCGCTGGTGCTGCTGGTGCTGTCGGTCAACCTTCTGGGTGACTGGCTGCGCGATGCGCTCAACCCGCGGCTGAATTGAGGTAACCATGAGCGCACTTCTGGAAGTCCGCAATCTGCGCGTGGAATTTCCCACGCGCCGCGGCACACTACGCGCCCTGGACGACGTCTCCTTTTCCATCCAGGCCGGTGAAGTCCTGGGCGTGGTGGGGGAATCGGGCGCCGGCAAATCGCTGACGGGCGCGTCCATCATCGGCTTGCTGGAGCCGCCCGGACGCATTGGCGGCGGTGAAATCCTGCTGGACGGCCGTCGCATCGACAACCTGCCCGACGAGCAGATGCGCCGCGTGCGCGGCCGCGAGATCGGCGCGGTGTTTCAAGACCCGCTGACGTCGCTGAACCCCTTGTACACGGTGGGCCGGCAATTGGCCGAGACCATCGTCACGCATCTGGACATGACGTGGTCGCAGGCGCGCAACCGCGCGGTGGATTTGCTGGCGTCCACCGGCATTCCCGCCGCGCGCGAACGGATCGATCACTACCCGCATCAGTTTTCGGGCGGCATGCGCCAACGCGTGGTGATTGCGCTGGCGCTGGCGGCCGAACCCAAGCTGGTCGTGGCCGATGAACCGACCACGGCGCTGGACGTATCGATCCAGGCGCAGATCATCGAACTGCTCAAGCGCCTGTGCCGCGAACATGGCACGGCGGTGATGCTGATCACGCACGATATGGGCGTGATCGCCGAGACGGCTGACCGGGTGGCGGTGATGTATGCCGGCCGCGTGGCCGAGATCGGGCCGGTGGCGGACGTGATCCACAAGCCGCGTCACCCGTACACGGCGGGCCTGATGGGGTCGATCCCGTCGCTGGAAGGCCATGTGCAGCGGCTGGTGCAGATCGACGGCAGCATGCCGCGCCTGAACGCCATTCCGCCCGGCTGTGCGTTCAACCCGCGTTGCGGCCAGCGCCTGCCGCGCTGCGGCACCGAACGTCCGGAATTGTTGCCGGCGGGCACGTCCCGCGCGGCCTGTTGGTTGCATGACGATAAGAACAGGGTGACAGCATGAGCACGCCTTTGGTTGAAGTGAAGGATGCGGCACGCTGGTTCGACGTGTCGCCGCCCTGGTTGGAACGCAAGCTGGCGGGCAAGCCCAAGGTGATGTTGCGCGCGGTCGATGGCGTGACGTTCGAGATTGCGCGCGGCGAAACGCTGGCGCTGGTGGGGGAGTCCGGCTGTGGAAAATCCACGGTGGCGCGGATGCTGGTGGGCCTGTATGGGCTGACGCGTGGCGACATCCGCTTTGACGGGCAGCCGCTATCGCGCATGTCCGACAAAGGCGGGCGCGCGATGCGCAAGCGCTTGCAGATGATTTTCCAGGATCCGTACGCCAGCCTGAACCCGCGCTGGCGCGTGGGCCGCATCATTGCCGAACCGATGCTGACGCACACGCAGATGACGGCGGACGAGCGCACGGCGCGCGTCAGTGACTTGCTCCGGCAGGTGGGGCTGGATCCGGCAGACCAGGGCCGCTACCCGCATCAGTTTTCGGGCGGCCAGCGTCAGCGCATTTCTATTGCACGCGCGCTGGCAGTGAACCCGGAGTTTCTGGTGTGCGATGAACCCACGTCGGCGCTGGATGTCTCTGTGCAGGCGCAGGTGCTGAACCTGATGAAGGATTTGCAGCGCGAGCTTGGGCTGACCTATCTGTTCATCTCGCACAACCTGGCGGTGGTGCACCACGTGGCCGATCGCGTCGGCGTGATGTATCTGGGGCGCATGGTGGAAGTCGCGCCGCGTGACGAACTCTTCGCGCGGCCCCGGCACCCGTATACGCGGATGCTGCTTGAGGCCATTCCCGATATCAACGGGGCGGGCAAGCCGCGTACGGCGGTGGCGGGTGAAGTGCCGAACCCGTTGAATCCGCCGTCAGGCTGCACCTTTCATCCGCGCTGCCCGCATGCGGATGACCGTTGCCGCACAGAAGCGCCGGTGGCGATGCTGGCGGGAGTGTCGATCGTCGCGTGCCATGCGGTGCAGGAGGGGCGGATCACGGTGTGATCCGACTGATGCGGGGCCAGCTGGAGCTGCATCACAGCCAGGCCGGCCCTGCGGTTCTAGCGGCTCAATGACGGTGATCGTCGACGCGCTCATACGGCGTGTCGTCGTCTTCATCGTCATCGGTATCGTCTTCGTTTTCCTCATCGGGGTCCGCTTGCGGTTCCTCGGTGAGCGCAAACGGCAGCACATCTTCCAGATTGTCGGACCACGCGGTTTCCTCGCCGTCGTGGTCCAGCTTGATGAAGCGTTCGCCTTCATTCAGTGAAATCTGCACGGCCCACAGATACAGGCAATCGTACGTATCGTCATCGGTATGCGGCAGGCCGCCCCGGTTGCCCAGGATGCGGGAACTGGTGCCGCCGAGCTGGACGTGGGTCTGGTCTTCGTCGACTTTCGCGTTTTCATCCAGCGGCACGCCGAAGGTCACCCACTCGGTGCCTTCATCGCCCAGCACCACTTCAGCCAGCACCGGCTTGCCCAGATAGGCGCTGAGGGCGTCCGCCGTCTTGGCCAGCATGTCGAGTTCGGCAGTGCTGAAGTGGGTGACGGAGGCGGGGGGAGTTGCGGAGGCGGACATGAAGGGTTCCTGGGCGCGATGAAGCCGCGACGGCACGGCAAGATACATAAGTCAGGCGTTATTGTCGCGCGATCGGCGTTGCAATGCATCGGGCGCTTGGATGACGAAGTGCGGGGGGGTCAAACCGGCGCGGGCGTCCGGCGTTTGCGCACGCTGTCGGGCGATTCGCCGGTCAATCGCTGGAACATCGCAATGAATGCAGACGGCGTGCTGTAGCCCAATTCGTGCGCAACCGTCTGCACGGATTGGCCCTCATCCAGCATGCCTAGCGCGGATACCACGCGCAGCCGTTGGCGCCAGTCATTGAACGACATGCCCAGGTGTTGCTGGCAATGGCGCAGCAGCGTGCGTTCGGTGATGCCGGCGGTGGCGGCCCAATGCGCAGCGCCGCGCTTGTCGCCGGGGCGGCGCTGCAATGCCGCCAGGATCGGCGCCAGCACGGGTTCGGTGGTGGATGGCAGATAGCTGGCGTAGGCGCGGGCTTGCCGCAATTGGTCGATGACGATCTGCGCCATCCGGCGGTCTTCGGGCGTGGCGGGATAGCAGATACCGCGCCGTTCGAAGTCAGCCAGAATCGCGCGCATGACCGGCCGGATCTCAAGCGTGCAGGGCGTTTCAGGCAGGCCCGCGCATGCCGCGGCGGGGATGTCGATGCAGGCGTAATGCACCTCTCCGTCGTTCTGGCAGCAGTGTTCGACGTGCGGAGGTATCCAGATGGCGTACTGCGGCGGCGAAAGGTAGGTGATGCCGTTGATGCCGATTTCCATGATGCCCGACAGGGCGAAGTTCAGCTCGGCCCACGGCGACGTGTGCCGCTGCATGCGCGAATGCGGCGTGAAATGCAGGATGCGGCAAGCCAGCGGGTAGGGCAGATCGCCGGCCAGGATGGGTGCGGAATCGGCGAAATCCATGTCGGATGTTCTCAAGGAAATGTCTGTTTTTAATTATATACAGCATGTCAGACAGGGCCTACACTCGCCTCCTATTCCTGTTTGGCATCTTTTTTCATCTCTTTTATGACCCGCGCCGATACCCCGCCCATTCCCGCCCGCTACCTGCTGTTCCCCTTGCTGGCGGCGCTGATCTGGTCGGTCAACATGATCGTGACCAAGATGGCTGCCGGCGTGATTTCCCCGGCCGTGATCGGCTTTTACCGCTGGGCGCTGGCGGGCGCGGTGCTGACACCGTTTGCGCTGCCGGGTGTGTGGAGGCAACGCCGCCTGATCCTGCCGTATCTGCCCAAGTTCGCGGTGCTGGGCGGCCTGGGCATGGCGCTATACCAGGGGCTGGCCTATGTGGCGGCGTCCTCCACGACGGCAACCAATATGGGCATCATCACGGCGATGATTCCGCTCCTGACGATTGCCGTCGGCGTGGTGGTGCTGCGCCAGAAGCCCACGCTGATGGCGATGCTGGGCGGCGTGGTGTCGCTGGCGGGCCTGGCGCTCTTGATCGGCGAG
>CAJYKY010000216.1 GCA_913775005.1 uncultured Achromobacter sp. | reverse complement strand
CAGAACTTGCCCTTTGAGGTGGGTTACCAGGTGGGCCTGACCATACTCAGCTTCTTCGTTGCAGCGGGCTTTTCAGGCTGGGCATTCTGGTTTGTGGGCCGCGACCGCTTCACATTTTCGCGGTGTCTCATCGGTGGCTTGGCGGCAGGGCTGGGCGTGGCCGCCATGCATTATCTGGGTATGGGCGCCATGCGCATGCCGGCAGTATTGCTTTGGAATCTGCCGATCGTTGTTTTATCAGTGCTTATCGCGGTTATTGCGGCGTCAGCCGCGCTGTGGCTGGCTTTCAATACGCAGAATGAGTTTCAGCGCGGCGGAGCCGCCATTTTGATGGCGATTTCCGTGTGTGGCATGCATTACACCGGCGCGGCCGCCGGCACCGTTATTTGCACGACCCCGCGTGATTATTCCAGCCTGCAGATTGGCGGGCTCATGCTGCCGTATATCGCTTTCGTGCTGTCCGCCGTCACGCTGCTGATCATGCGCTGGCAATTGCAGCGGGCATCGCGCCGGTTCCGCGCGCGCATGGCGCAACGGATCGACTCGTTTATTGAATCGGCGCCAGTGGCCGAACCTGGCAAGTTGCCGGGTTCGACGCTGGGGCCGGGTTAGCAAGACCCCGGTTCGCCGTGGGTGGGGAATACACCCAATGGCGAGCAGTTCCGGGCCTTAGGGGGCTGGTACCGCGTTGCGGCGCAGCTCAATTATCAATCGAGACTAGGAGCTCGACATGAAAGCGAAACTTGCGCAATTCTGGAACGACGAAGAAGGCATCACCGCCCTGGAATACGGGCTGATCGCTGGGTTGGTTGCAGTTGCCCTCATTGCTGCCGTGGGCACATTCAGCGACGCACTCAGCACGATGTTCACGGATCTCGGCGCCAAGCTCAACGCGGCAAGAACGTAACCCCCAGGTCGCGTGCCGCGGGTGGCGCAAGCCCTCGCGGCACGTGCCTGATTTGCCGCAATGCTGCTTGACACAGGGGCATGTTCGTCTGGACGGACACGCCTGCCGTTGAATCCGAAAGATCAGAAGGTCCTGCCTTGTATCCAGGGGAAGTGCTGTGGTGGCTGCTGTTCGCAAGCTGGAATCTGGCGTTGATCTACTCCGATCTGCGCTATCGCCGAGTTCCCAACACGTTGATCGTGGCTGGGTTCGTGGCGCAGCTGCTTTGGCTAGCCGCCGCCGCGCTCTTGCCGGGATGGCTTTATCCCCCACGCTGGATGGGATGGCCCATGACACTGGCAGGCTTTCTGAGCGCTTTTCTGTTTCTGCCGCTTTGGGGCCGGCGCCTGATGGGCGCGGGCGATATCAAGGCGATTGCCATCCTGGGCTTGCTGCTGGGCATCGCACCGCTGGTACTGGTGCTGGTCGGGGCGAGCCTGCTGGCGGGCATGCATGCGCTGCTTTATCTCGCCATCTCGCATTACTGGGCGTTGACGGACCGGGCGCGCAAAATTCCTTATGGCATGTACATGGGCATCGCCGCGCTCAGCGTGGCGCTTATGCCCTTGAATTCGGCCTGGTATTCGTGGTGTTCTTCCTGGTGCTCTACGGGCTCCTGACGTTCGCACTGGCATTCCTGGCGCAGAACTCGGTGACGCTCGCCGCGCAGGACGGCGCCCGCAAGGTGCTGCAATGGCAAGCTGGCACCTCGTCGCTGACCGCAAGGGCCAACGCCGGACGCGACGCCGCGCTGGATATCTCACGGTGGATCTCGTCGATGTCCGCCGCACCCGTGCAGGTCGCGGTATGCGGCAGCAGCGGCGCCTTGAGCAGCAGCGCGGGCGGCACGTGCAGCGGGCAGCCGCTAGCCGCCGACCAGATCGAAGTCACCGTGTCTTATGCGTACGGCGCCAACCCGCTGATTCCATCGGTGCCGCTGCTGCGCACGGTGTTGATGCCGGCCTCCAGCGTGCTGAGCGCGCGCGCCACGGTGCATCTAGGCAATACCTTGGGTACGGGGGGCTGACATGGCCACGCCGAACGCTGCCAATCTGCTTCCTTTCCAACCCCGGCGCCCGCTGCTGCGGTTGCGTCAACGCGGCATCGCCGCGCTGGAATTCTCGTTGACGCTGACCATGCTGCTGATTTTCGTCTGCGCGGTGGTCGGCTATGGCGTGCTGTTCTGGATGCAGCAGCAACTGGCGTCGGCCGCCACGGAAGGGGCGCGCGCCGCGCTCTACGCACAGATGACGGGCAGCGCCAACGTGCAGACCGATGCCTGCGTGGCCGCGATGAGCGTGTTTTCCACGGGCTCCGCAGTGGCCTGCGCGACCACGCGCGCGCCCTGCACGTGGGCCGGCTCGGGCGGACAGACGGCCAATTGCGCCACTGTCGCCATGACTTACAACACCCAGTCCTGGCCCTTGTTGGCGACGTTTCAGGCGTTCATCGCTCTGTTGCCGGGCACGAACAAGAATTGGGTGCCCACCAGATTGTCGTCAAAAGCCGTCGTGCAGATCTCCCAAGGGACACCATGAGCAGTCTGAGCAAAATCATCGCGGGCATTTTGTTGGTGGCGGGCATCGTGCTGGCCTTTCTGGCATGGCGGCTGGCGTCGCATACGCCCGCGCCGGCGCCTGCCGCGCCGCCGGTGGCAGCGAATGAAGCGCCGGCCGCGCCGCCTGTCACGTTCTATCCGGTGGTGGTCGCCCGTGAAGCGATTCCGGCAGGCACGCGCATCGACGCGGGCAAGATGCTGGCCGTAGCGCAATGGCAGGTCAAGCTGTCCAACAGTTTCGATACCACTGCTCCGCTGGACGGGGCCGTCACCCGCGTTGATGTCGCGGTGGGCGACCCCATCGTGCCCAGCCTGCTGGCGCAAGGCCTGGCCAAGCAACTCAAGCCGGGCGAGCGCGCGCTGGCGGTCGCGGTTGACGAGGTGATCGGCGGGGGCAATCGCATCGCGCCCGGCGACCTCGTGGATGTGTTCTTCATGATTGAGAAAAGCCAGGAAGTGCCGGGCGGGCAGGCGCGCTTGCTGCAATCGCAATTGCGAGTGTTGGCGTACGGCACGCATTCGGTAGATGGGCCGGAAGAAAAATCCGTGTTGCAACAAGGTCCGGGGCAGCCGGCCAAGACCGCCGTGCTGGCCGTGCCGGTTGAACAGATCAACGACCTGATCCTGGCCAGCCGCGCGGGGCGCCTGCAATTGGCACTGCGCCCGGTGGGCGACGATGCCACGCCCGACGTCGACCTGTTCGCCAAGCGCGGCACGGTGCTGGCCACGCGCGCCGACCTGACGCCTGCGCAGCGCGAAGCGCTGCTGACCGGACCCAATCGCGCGTTCGCGGGCGACAGCCTGTTGCAGCTTGACGGCTCGACCACGGCCGCCCGTGCCCCCACACCACGCGTGGCAGCGCCTGCTGGCGGCGGGGGCGGCGCGGGCAGAACCATTGAAATCGTGCGGGGAGACAAATCCGAGCGCGTGCGTTATTGACAGTAGCTGCGCGTGGCTGGTGCCGCCCGCGGCTGGACCTTTTAAACAACTAGATCCGGCAAATGAAGAAATATCAGCGCACCACCTTGATCTGCGTCCTGTCGGCTGCGGCAACGATGAGCTTCGGCGTTGCCAGCCTGGCGCAAACCGCTACGCCCGCCTCAGGCGCCAGCGCGCCCGTCCGTGACATCGCGGTGGCCGTGCGTGGCCAGCAATCGCTCATGCTCGATGGCGGCGCGCCCAGC
>CAJYKY010000215.1 GCA_913775005.1 uncultured Achromobacter sp. | reverse complement strand
AGGAACTCAAGCAGATCATTGAAAAGGCCCAGATCCAGGCGGTGCTGTGCGATGCGCGCCTGAAAGAAGAGGCGCAGTTCTGCGCCCAGCCTGAACACGAACACCACTGCGCCGGCCTGTCGCAGATCGTTTACTTCAACGATTCGGCGCCGGATGCGCTGGACGCGCTGGCGGCGGCCAAGCCCAGCGACTACACGGCTTGCGACACGGCGGCCGACGACGTGTGCCTGATCGCCTTCACCAGCGGCACGACGGGTTCGCCCAAGGGCTGCATGCACTTTCACCGCGACGTGCTGGCGATGTGCGACCTGTTCCCCAAGCATGTGATCAAGCCTGGCCCGGACGACATCTTCTGCGGCACGCCGCCGCTCGCGTTCACGTTCGGCCTGGGCGGGCTGCTGTGCTTCCCGCTGCGCGTGGGCGCAAGCACCGTGCTGGCCGAAAAGCTGACGCCCGAAAGCCTGTTGGAATTGATCCAGGATTTCCGCGCCACCATCGTCTTCACGGCGCCTACGTTCTATCGCCAGATGTCGGCGCTGGTCGGCAAGTTCGACCTGTCGTCGCGGAAAAAGAGCGTGTCTGCCGGTGAAGCGTTGCCGGATGCCACGCGCCAGCTGTGGAAAGAGGCCAGCGGCATCGAGATGATCGATGGCATCGGCGGCACCGAAATGATCCACGTGTTTGTGTCCAGCCCGCCCGAAGAAGTGAAGCGCGGCGCGATCGGCCGCGTGGTGCCGGGCTATGTGGCGCAGGTGGTAGACGACAACATGCAGCCGGTGCCCAACGGCACCGTCGGCCGGCTCGCCATCAAGGGGCCCACGGGTTGCCGGTATCTGGCCGACGAACGCCAGCGCCGCTTCGTGCAAAGCGGCTGGAACCTGCCGGGCGACACGTTCATGCAGGACGACGACGGCTATCTGTACTACCAGGCGCGCAATGACGACATGATCGTCTCGGCGGGCTACAACATCGCCGGCCCCGAAGTCGAAGACGCGCTGCTGCGCCACGAGGCCGTGGCCGAGTGCGGCGTGGTGGGCGCAGAGGACGAAGAGCGCGGCCAGGTGGTCAAGGCGTTTGTCGTGCTCAAGCCCGGCTATGCCCCCAGCGCGGAATTGGTAACGGCGATGCAGACCTTCGTGAAGTCGAACATCGCCCCGTACAAATACCCGCGCGCCATCGAATTCGTGGCGGCCTTGCCGCGCACCGAAACCGGCAAGCTGCAACGCTTTGCGTTGCGCAAGATGGCTTGACCGGGTCTTTCAGGAAATCATAATGGCCGCAGCATTTTCCAGCCAGGTAGAAGTCCGCTTCCGTCATTGCGACCCGGCGGGCATCGTGTTCTACCCGCGCTACTTTGAAATGATCAATGACTTTGTCGAAGAATGGTTCGACAAGGGAATGGGTCTGCCGTTTCACGCGTTACATGTGGAACGGCACATCGGCACGCCGATGGCTTCCGTCACCTGCGATTTCAGCGCGCCCAGCCGCTGGCATGAACGCTTGCGCCAGACGCTGGTGGTGCAGCGCATTGGCGGCGCGTCCTTCAAGGCGCTGGTGCGCTTTGAAGGGCCGGACGGCCAACTGCGTTTGTCCGCCACGCTGACCATCGTGACGGTGAATTTGCAAACCATGAAATCCATGCCGATGCCCGCAGACCTGCGGGAGCGCATGCAGGATTATCTGGTCCCCGCGGCGTAAGCAGCGGGGGTCACCCTGTCGTTTGTTTTTTTATAAATAGGATGAGACGTTATGAAGATTCTGCAACCGCCGGATTGGATGGCGCCCCGGGGCTATTCGAATGGTGTGCTCACCGAAATGACGGTGGGCAGCAAGCTCGTGTTTGTGGGCGGGCAGGTGGGGTGGAATGGGCAGCAGCAATTCGAATCGGATGATCTGGCGGACCAGGTCCGCCAGACGCTGTCGAACATTGTTGAGATCCTGGCGCAAGGTGGCGCCAAGCCCGAGCATATTGTCCGGATGACGTGGTATGTGACGGACAAGAAGGAATACGTGGCGGCGTATCCGGCTATCGGCAAGCACTACCGCGAATTCATCGGCCGGCATTTCCCGGCGATGACGGCGGTAGAAGTGGCGGATCTGGTCGAGGATCGGGCCAAGGTGGAAATCGAAGTGACTGCCGTGGTGCCCGCCGCGCAGTAATCGTGATATCGAATGGATGACGTCGTGTTGAAGACGACGTCATCGACTCAAGGCCGCCGCGTTTCACGCGGCAGTTCTCCGAACCGCTCCCGGTAATACTCGGAGAATCTTCCCAGGTGTCCAAACCCCACGCCCAGCGCGACTTCGGTCACGCTGGCGTGGGCGTCTGTCTTGAGCTTGCGCCGGGCCGTATCCAGCCGCAAGGCCCGCAGCGCATTCATGGGCGTGGTGTCCCGGTGTTCTTGAAACAGCCGCGTCAAGGCGGTGGCGCTGGCGCCGGCATGGCGGGCGATGTCCGCCAACGTCAGCGGGGCCGACAGGTGGTCGCGCATATAGGCTTCAGCCAAGGTCAGACGCCGGGGTTCTTCCGGCCCCTGGCCCGCCTGCGATTGCCAGGTGTTCGGCTGGTTATAGAGCAGGTGCAGCACCAGCGTGTCTTCCATGTGCTCCAGCCAGGCGGCAGGCGGCCGGGGCGCGCCGTCGTCCAACGTGGGCAAAAGGTGGATCAACCCGGTGACCATGCTGCGCCAGGCGGCACCCACGGGGTTGTCCAGCCGTAGCGCGGGCGCGAAGTCCAGAGGGCGTGCGGCAGCATCGCCAAAGGCGCGGCGGCCGATCGCTTCCAGCTTGCCGCGCGGAATCTTCAACAGCAGTTGTTCGCAGCCCGCTTCCCAGTGCAGCCGCACGGGGCGGTTGGGGGCGATGACGGCGGCGCAATCGGGGTTGGCATTGACGCGGTCGTCGCCGCATTCGATGCGGGCGCGGCCGCGCAGCGGCACTTGCACCAGCATGAAGTCTTGCAGGCGGTCGGGTTCGATATGGACTTCGGCGCCGTAGCGCAACGTACAGACCGTCAATGCGCCGAAGCGGCCCCGGTTCAGTTCGGCATCCACGCGCCCGCCCTTCCAGGTCAGCCGGTGGTCCTTCAAGGCTTCGGACACGCGCGCCCGGGTTTCATCCTGTTGGGTGGAACTGAACACGCGCCGCTTCAACAGCGGCGCCAGCATGAGTCGGGACCAAGCCTGCATGGGTGCCTCCGGGACGGGAACGCTCCCATCGATCAGGCCAGAGTAATTTAAACGTCAAGCGTTTGGAATTAAGTGAATCCCGGATAAGACTGATTGGAATCGGATAGAGCCGGGCCGGGCGGTGGCATACGCTAGGCGCAAGGTCCTCCTGGCGGGTATTGGAGGGCGTCGTCGCGGCGCGTAAGCTTGGCGACTTTGATCGGCAGCATGCGTGAACCGACGGCAGACGGGATCTGTCAGCTTTGCGCCAGCGCGGCTGGCGAAGAATCGGGGTGGCACATGAATCGAAATCTTTGGAGCCGGCGCGCGCTGGCCGCGTTGGTTTGCATGGCTGCGGTGACGGGCGCTTCGGCGGCCGACAAAGTGAAGGTGGGTTTGCTGACCACCTTGTCCGGCCCGGGCTCGGCCCTGGGCAACGAAATCCGCGACGGCTTCAATCTTGCGTTGCAGCATACCGGCGGCAAGCTGGGCGGCCTGCCTGCCGAGGTGGTGGTGGCGGACGATCAGCAAAAGGCCGACACGGGGCGTCAGGCGGTTGAACGGCTGCTCAAGCGCGACAAGGTCGACGTCATGACGGGCATCGTGTTTTCAAACGTGCTGCTGCCGGTGATGCCCGCGATCTTGCAGTCGAACACCATTTATCTCAGCACCAATACCGGCCCCGAAAACTATGCCGGCGCGGGCTGTAATCCGAATTTCTTCGCGGTGGCCTGGCAGAACGAGGACATTCCCGCCGCCATGGGCAAGTACGCCGCCGACCAGGGCTACAAGCGCGTGGCGCTGATTGCGCCCGACTACCCGGGCGGCCGCGAATCGCTCAATGGCTTCAAGCGTTTGTACAAGGGCGGGCTGTCTGAAGAGATCTACACCCAGCTCGGTCAGCTGGACTACGGCGTGGAAATCACGCGGCTGCGCGCCAGCAAGCCGGATGCCGTGTTCTTCTTCCTGCCCGGTGGCATGGGCGTGAATTTCATCAAGCAGTTCAACGGCGCGGGTCTGTCTAAAGACATTGCGCTGCTGGCGCCAGGCTTCTCGGGCGACGAAGACACCATCGCGGCGGTGGGCGCGCCCATAGAGGGCATGCGCAACACCTCGCAATGGGCGGTGGACCTGGACAACCCGGCCAACCGCAAGTTCGTCGACGACTTCAAGAAGACCTACAAGCGCAGCCCCACGCTGTACGCCTCGCAGGGGTACGACGCCGCCATGCTGCTGGACAGCGCGGTGCGCCAGACGGGTGGCAAGCTCGACGCTGAGGCGTTGCGGCCCGCGCTGCGCAAGGCCGATTTCAAATCGGTGCGCGGTGACTTCAAGTTCAACCGCAACCAGTATCCGATCCAGAACTACTACCTGCGCGTCGTCGAAGCCGGCGCGGACGGCAAGCTGGCCAACAAGCTGGCGGGCACGGTGCTGACCCAGTACCAGGATCCGTTCGCCGCCAGCTGCCAGATGAGGTAAACGTCGCAACACGCATTACAGGAGAACCGCATGACCCAGACTATTTCAACGCGCGAGGTGACGATTCCCTCGCACGATGGCAAGACCTTCGATGCCTATCTCGCTGTTCCCGCCTCGGGCCATGGCCCTGGCCTGGTGCTGTGCCAGGAGATTTTCGGCGTCAACGATTTCATGCGCCGCGCGGCGCAGCTGCTGGCCGAGGAAGGCTACGTGGTGCTGGTGCCCGATCTGTTCTGGCGCCAGCAGCCCGGCATCCAGCTGACCGATGGCCCGGCCGATATGCCGCGCGCGTTCGAACTCTATAAAGGCTTTGATGTAGACCAGGGCTTGAAAGACATCGCGTCCACTATCGCGCTGCTGCGCGAATTGCCCGAACAGCAGGGCGGCGTGGGCGTGCTGGGCTATTGCCTGGGCGGCAAGCTGGCGTATCTGGCCGCCTGTCGCACCGATGTGGACGTGGCCGTGGGCTATTACGGCGTGGGCATTGAAGACAGCCTCGACGAAGCGGCGAACTTGCGCGGCCGGCTGGTGCTGCACATTGCCGAACAAGATGGCTTCTGCCCCCCCGAAGCGCGCCAGCGCATTCTGGATGCCCTGGGCGGCAAGCCCGGCGTGGAACTCTATGTGTACCCGGGCATGGACCACGCGTTTGCGCGCACCGGCGGCGACCATTACGACAAGCCGTCCGCGCTGATGGCGCACCAACGCAGCATGGCCGCGCTGCAACGCGCCATCGGCCCGGAGTTCGATTATTCCGCCTTGTGGGACAAGCACTGCGAATACGAATTCGGCACCCGCGACGTGGCTGCCACCATGGCCACGATGGTGGCCGAACCCTACGTGAACCACATTCCCACGATGACGGGCGGTGTGGGTCACAAGGAACTGTCGCGCTTCTACCAGCACCATTTCGTCAACAGCAACCCGCCGGACACGCGGCTGATTCCGCTGTCGCGCACGGTAGGTGCCACGCAGATCGTGGACGAATTGCTGTTCTGCTTCACCCACACCACCGAGATCGATTGGCTGCTGCCGGGCGTGGCGCCCACGGGCCGGCCGGTAGAAATTCCGCTGATCGCCATCGTGAAGTTCCGGGGCGACAAGCTCTATCACGAGCACATCTATTGGGACCAGGCAAGCGTGCTGGTGCAGGTCGGCCTGCTGGATCCCAAGGGCTTGCCGGTGGCGGGCCGCGAGACGGCAGCCAAGCTGCTGGATGAAACTTTGCCGTCCAACACGCTGATGGCGCGTTGGCAAGACAGCGCAAACAAGTAGGAGGGCGACATGTCTTACAGCGACGATCAATTGGCCGCGATGGTGCGCGGCGACAGCGTGCACCGCGATGTCTATACCGACCCGGCCATCTTCG
>CAJYKY010000214.1 GCA_913775005.1 uncultured Achromobacter sp. | reverse complement strand
AGGGGGCTGGCCCGCCTTGGGGCGGCCCGGCGGCGGGCCGGGCTTGTGGCGGCGCCGAGGGCCAAAAAAAGCCCCACGGTGTGAACCATGGGGCTCGGGTTTTGCAACCCACTTGCTCCGGCCAGTCTTACCACGTCGCTGGCCGGCTACTCTTCGCGTAAACGTCCGGCGTCAGGCCGTTTGCGCGCGAGTCCAGTTGATCAGCGCGGCGGTCAGGTCGCGCAGATCGGCCTTCAGGCGGCCATAGTTCTCGGTCGGACGCAGCGTGACTTCGTCCATATACAGCTTGCGGTTGATTTCGATCTGCAAGCTGTGGCGGCCTTCGGCGGGGCGGCCAAACGCGCGCACCAGTTCCACGCCCTTGTAAGGGTCGTTCACGGTGACGTTATAGCCACGCTCGCGCAGCCAGGCTGCGATGAACTCACGGAAGGCGGGGTCGCTGGTGCTGCCGTCGCGGTCGCCGAGCACGAAGTCGGGGTGGACCAGGCCGGGTCGGTCGGTCGCAAAGGCGCCGGCCACGCTAGGCATCGAATGGCAGTTGATGTGCCAGACCTTGCCGAACTTCTGGTGGGCGGCGTCCAGCACCTGGCCCAGCGCCGCGTGATACGGCTTCCAGCAGGCGTTGATGCGGTGGCGCACTTCTTCCACGGTCAGCTTGCGGTTGTACAGCGGCGTGCCGTCATCCAGCATGCGCCAGATCAGGCCCTTGCCCAGCTTCACCTTGGGCGATGCATTGATGGCATCGGGCCAGGCTTCGTCCAGCAGCAGTTCGTCGATCTCGTCGGGCGCGCGGTTGGCGTCGATGTAGGCGCGCGGAAACGCGGCGGCAATCATCGGCACGCCCATGTCGATGGCGTCGCCCCACAGGTCGTCAACCCAGGTGTCCTCGGCAGTGCGCAGCGCGCCAAAGTCCACCGCGGCCGCGAAATCGGGAGGGTAGGCGGTGCCACTGTGCGGAGAGTCCAGCACAAGCGGGGCCGAGGATTCCGAATCCGGATATTGCTGCGGAAGGTCGAGCCGGTAAGACAGGGGTTGGGTAGTTCGCATAAGGGGGTATTGCGTTCGTGAATCGGAGGCCCTCGCCGCCGGCGGTAGCGCGGCGTAGCGAGGGCCGAAGATCGCTTAGTCGATCTTCACGTTGGCTTCTTTGGCGATGCGCTTGTTCTTGGCGATTTCCGCCGCGATCTGCTTGCCAAAATCAGCCGAGCTGTTGGCGGCCGGTTCGGCGCCCAGGCCTTCCAGGCGCGACTTGACGTCGGCTTCAGCGCTGACCTTTTGCACGGCAGCGTTCAGCTTGGCCAGGATCGGCTCGGGCAGCTTGGCGGGGGCGACCAGGCCAAACCACGATGCATCGTTCACGGCCGGCAGGCCGGCTTCAGCG
The DNA here is from genome assembly GCA_913775005.1 of uncultured Achromobacter sp. GTDB lineage: Bacteria > Pseudomonadota > Gammaproteobacteria > Burkholderiales > Burkholderiaceae_B > Achromobacter. The sequence goes on along the minus strand of CAJYKY010000214.1, from coordinate 1,832 downwards.
AAGGTCGGCACGTTGGGCAGGCTGGCCACGCGCTTGGGCGAGGCAACGGCCATGGCGATCAGGCGGCCCGATTGCACGTGCGGCAGCGTGGACGGCAGGTTGTCATACATGACGTCGACCTGGCCGGCCAGCGCGTCGTTCAGCGCCGGGCCCACGCCACGGTACGGAACGTGCATCAGGTCGGTGCCCGACGCCATCTTGAACAGTTCGCCCATCATGTGCGAGACCGAACCGTTGCCGGCCGATGCGTACGTCAGCTTGCCCGGCTGGCTCTTGGCCAGCGTGATGAACTCGGCCATGGTCTTGGCCTGCACCTTCGGGTTGATCGTCATGATGTTCGGCACGGCAGCCAGGTTCGAGATCGGCGTGAAATCCTTCTCGCCATCGAACGGCAGGTTCGGGTAGATGGCCGGGTTGATGCCGTGCGTGCTGACGGTGGCGATGCCCAGGACGTAGCCGTCCGGTGCGCTGCTGGCAACGAATGCACTGCCGATCGAGCCGCCGGCGCCGCCGCGGTTTTCCACCACGACGGTCTGGCCCAGTTCCTTGCCCAGCTTGTCGGCAAACAGGCGGCCGACGATGTCGGTGGTGCCCCCGGGCGGGAAGGGAACGATCAGGCGGATGGGCTTGCTCGGGTACGCGTCTTCAGCGTGTGCGATTCCCGAGGTCAGCGGCGTGGCCAAGGTCGCGGCAGCGACACAGAGGCCCAGTACTACGTTACGGCGTTGCATGAATTCCCCTAATAAATGGAAAGCGGATGCGCAAAGGCAGACGCAAACGCAATGATTCTTTCCTGGCGGGGCGGTTTGCGCAAACGAAAGTTTCTCCGTAAGCTATGAGTTTTTTTCATGCCTCCCTGTCGGGAGCATCGTTGGGACGTTACTTTTATGTAACTTTTCTAACACGTTTGGCCCCGCGGCGGGCCGGAGCCCCACCCACGCGTGGGGGCGAATCATGCGACGTTTCTGTCCCTCATTAACGGATCTTCAGGCGTTTGAAGTGGCCGCGCGGCACAGCAGCTTCACGCGCGCGGCGCAAGAGCTCTGCGTGACGCAAGGCGCCGTCAGTAAACAGGTGAAACATCTGGAAGAGTTCGTCGGCGTTGAACTATTCCTGCGCATCAGGCAAGGCCTGGTGCTGACTGAAGCCGGTCGCAGCTACCTGACCAAGATCCAGGCAGGGCTGGGCCAGATCGAAGCTGCAACGGTAGAGCTGATTGCGCATCAAGGGCAGGGCGGCACGCTGAACTTGACCTGTATGCCCACGTTCGGCGCACGCTGGTTGATCCCGCGGCTGACGGCATTCATGCGTCTGCGCCCCGATATCCATGTGGAATTCCTGCCGCATCGCCAGGGCTACGATTTTTCCACGCCCGAACTCGATGCCGCCGTGCGCTTTGGCGAAGGCTTGTGGCCCGGCAGCGGCGCGGATTACATCGTCGGCCGCGAGATCGTGCCCGTCTGTAGCCCGCGTCTGATTCCGGGCGGCTGTCCGTCGCCCGAGGCGCTGCTGGCCTACCCGCTGCTGCACCATACGTCTGCGCTGGAAGGGTGGCGCGACTGGTTCGAACAGGCCGGATGCGATTCCCGGCGCAGCCTGGAAGGCGCGCGCTTCGATCAGTACGCGCTGCTGTCGCAGGCGGCTGCCGCCGGTTTCGGCGTGGCCTTGATACCGCGCTGCCTGATCGAAGACGAACTGCGCGACGGCAAGCTTGCCGTCGCCATGCAGCTGCCCATCCGCGCGCGCATGGGCTATTACCTGTGCTACCCCGAACAGAAGGCCAACCTGCCTACGCTTCAGGCCTTTCGCACCTGGTTGATGGAAGTCTCGCG
>CAJYKY010000213.1 GCA_913775005.1 uncultured Achromobacter sp. | reverse complement strand
CTCTTTCCCTACACGACGCTCTTCCGATCTCGAAGTGCGCGCGCTGCACAGCGGAGACAAGCCGCCCGTGGTGTCACGCAACGTCAGTTACCGGGCGATGAACGAAGCGCAGGGCTTCTCGCTGCGGCGCGACCCCGAATCCCTGTAGGCGCCTAGAACGTGATGGTGGCGGTGACCACGTCTTTGTAGTCGCCCGGCCGGGGCGTTGCCTGCGCCGGCACGCGCCCATACACCGTGTAGGTCTGGTTGGACCCGGTGCCGGTCCCTGTGCGCGGGCTGCCGCCGCTGGCGTTACCCCAGATGGTGGCGTAGGCGGCGTCCTGATAGAGCTGATAGTTCACCGTGTCCGCCTGCGTCGCGTGCTTCATTTTGCGCGCCAGCACATTGTTGCCAACCGACCCGCCGTCCAGCGCCACGGAATACGCATTGTTGTTGGTGCATTTGACCGTGATCTGGCTGGTGGCGGTGGTGGCGGAACTCAACACGCCCTTGGGCGGAAACGCCAGATCCGTCGCATTGATGGTGCAGTTCTTCTGCACCACGGCCGTCACCGTCAATGGAATGGTCAGACGCGTGGGCGATGTCAGCGGGCAATTGGCCAACCCGCTCAACAGACCGAACACCACGTCCACAGTGCCGGTAGTGGAATAGGTTTCGGAGTAGGTTGTGTTGGCGTTGTTCACCGTGCGCACCTGAGTCTGGTTTCCGGGCACCTTGCCGTAGAACCTGAACGTGGTGGACGCATTGCCTCCCAGTGCCGGACCCGCCAGCGTCACCGACGTGGGCGCAGTGGTCAGCGCCGTGCCCCACACCTGCGTCATGCCCGCGTCGGTGTACAGGTTGTAGTTCATCCGATTCGTACCCGCGCCCAACGTGCGCGGATTGGTCGTGGTGCTGGTGCTGCCCAGGCCCAGGTTGAAGCACAGGCGCGCCGCCAGCGACAAGGCCGTGAAGTTGCAGGTGACGACGATCTGGCCGCCGGTGTTCATCGTGTCCGCAGACAGCAGCGGATTGATCGTGCCGAAATCCATGGTGCTGGTGGTGCCGGCCGACAGCGCGCACGAATTCGCCTTGGCCACGGCGCCATAACCCAGGCACACGGCCGCCAGCAGGTACGGCGCGCAGCGGGGCAGCCGCGCCGTCATGGCCGCCCCCGCGCCAGCGGCTCGCACACGAACGGCCCCAACGTTGGCAGCGGCCGTTTCGGATCATGCACATAGTCGAACTCCACCGCGCACGACACGCCCGCCCCCCTGACCCGCAAATGGTTGCGCGCCACCAGGTCTTCCACGAACGTCAGCCCCTCATAGCCCGCCACCGAGCGCTTGCCGCTTTCCACATGCGCCACTTCCGCCCCCACCGGCACGAACGCGCCATCTGGCAAAGTCAGGATCACGGACGCCGCCGCGTATTTCTCGATCTGGAACTTGGCCAGCACCCCCGCGCCGCCTTGCGGCACCACGATGGTCTTGGTGGTGTCCAGCTTGACATCCACCGGCAGGTCTTCGGGGTCGATGGCGATGCGATTGGTCTGGTAGGAATTCAGGTCCGGCACCAGCAGATAGCCGCTGCGATTGGTGCGGCCCAGCTTGCGGTTTTCGTGCAGCACGGCCACGTCGGGTTCGCCGTCGGTGGACACGAGCGCAAAGCTGTCGTTGATGCGGCGCGACGGCATCACCGCGCCGTCCATCAGCACGACGGACCCCGATGCCTGCACCGCCGCCTGCGTGCGGCCGCCGTAGTCCTGCACAATGCCGGCCACCTGGCCATAACGGCCCAGAAACTGCGCCTGGCCCTGGTTGTAGCCCATGCCGCCGCTACGCCCGTTCTGCACGCCCCAGCCCCAGCCGCCCTCGTACGGCACGCTGCTTTGCGCGCCCACGCTGTAGGTGGAGTCGCCTCCCTGCCTGCCCACCGACGCCGACACCTGCGCGCGGTCGCCCAGCATCATGGTCAGCCCCAGGTACACGCCGCGCGCATTCGACTGCGTGAAATCGTTATAGGCGCTAAGGGTCAGCACGACACGGCTTTGCAGGTTGATCATGTACGACGCCGACCCCAGCTTGGCGGCGGGCAGCTGCGGCATGCGGTATCCGATATAGCTCACGGCCACGCTTTGCGCGGTGGTCAGCGGCAGCGACACCGTGACCCGCTCGGTCTGACGCGGCACGGGCGCGTCTTCGCGTGAACCCAGGTCGCCATAGTCACCGACGACGCGCGTGGCCTGCGTGTCGATACTGAACTCCGGCCGGATGTACTGATAGCCCAGGCTGACTTGCCCGCCCTGGTAACTGCCCGCGCTGCCCGACAGCGACGCGCTGACCACGCCCGCCTGGCCCAGCTTGACCATCGCGCCCGCGCCCAGGTTGTACAGGCCCGCGCTGGCTTCGCTGTGCGCTTCCAGCGTCAGATCATCGCTGTAGCCGTAGCGCCCGGACGCGGTGGCGACCGGCTTGCTGTCGTAGTCAAACGACCGCAAGCTGAACTGCCGCCGCACAAAGCCGGCTTCGACGGAATAGCTGGACAGCCCGCCTGCCAACATGCGCGTATCGATATACAGCGGCACCGATGTGCTGACCGTGCGCCCCAACGCATCGCGCGTGATCAACGTGGCCTGACCCGCGCCCGTGATGCCGGGAATCTGATTCACCACGAATGGCCCCGGCGGCACATTGCCCGAATACTGCTGCACGCCGTTGACGTACAGCGACACGGAAGACGGCACCACTGACGAGGCGCTCAGCGACGACACCGGGAAGGTGACGAGATCCGGCCGCAGCGCGAAATTGCGGCCCCATTGCACGCCTGCCACACGCACCGAACGCGACCAGTTCAGCGACGACGTGATGGTGTCGCCCAGGCGCAGCGTGCGCAGCGTTTCCTGATCGGACCGGGTCCAGTAGGTGTCGTAGCGCACGTAGCGATCTCCCATGCCGCCCAGGTACCCGGTGCCCGTATTGCTGAAGACGCCGTTGGCGTCGAAGTAGCGTTGCTCGGTGAAAAGCGCCACGCGGTACATCGAATCCGTCTGCGCGTAGGCGTCGTAGTTCAACACCAGCCCGCGGCCGGCGGTGGCCGGCGGCGTGGGGCCCATGCCGCGCCCCAGCTGGTAGGGCATGCGCAAGTTGTCGGGCAGGACGATGTCCACGGTCTGACCGGCGGCGTCGTAGTGGTAGCGCAGCCCGGCCACACGATCCAGCTGCACCTCGCGCGTGTCGGGCAGCCCGAGCTTTGCCAGGTCCACTCCCACCGAACGCAGCGCCTCGCCGCTGGCGGACAGGCGGCCCTGCGCATCACGAAAGCGCAGAAGTTGCGAAGTGTTGACGCCGTTGATGCTGACCTCCAGAAACACGTCGCGCTCGGCCATATTGCCGAACGACAACAACATATCGGGCGGCGGTGCGGCCGAGGCCGGCGCCCCAAGCAGACAGAGCACAAGCCACCCGGCGCGCCACCCCACGGAACCGGGAGCGCGTACTGCCATGGACTGCCTTCCTCGTTACGGCCGAACGTGCCTCGCGCCGTCAATCTGCGCGTGGGGTAGCGGTGACGACGTCACCGTTAATCAGGGCTTTGATCCGCACCGGTCCGCCTGCGCTCTGCTTTGCGGGAATACGCCATTCGCGCTGACGTTGCGCCAAGGCGTAGCCCACCAGGCCATCGATACCCGCCACCGGCTTGCCCGCGCTGTTCAGGACCTGTAGCGCCGCCACCTGCGCGTACCGGGTGCCGGTGTTGGTCAGACGCAGCACCCAGGCGTCGCCAGCACGCGTGGCTTGCCAGGCGAGTTCAGGCTCGGGTGAGGGCGGCGCGCCCGCCACGAAGACCGGCACCGAATACCGCAGGCGCAGCACCACACCGTTGATGCCGGGCGTGGCCGGGTCGGGAATCTCGTCGATGACGAGCCGGTAACCGCGTTCCAGCGGCGCCAGCTCTTTGGACGTGCGCACCAGCCGCACCAGCTGCTCACCGCCCGGCGGCACCTGGATGATCGGCGGACTGGCCTGGATTTCCTCGGTGGCGGTCAGCACATCGTCGCCATCCGTCTGTTCCCAGCGATAGATGCGCACCTGCCCGTAGATCGCCGTGGTGCCGGGGTTGCGCAGCATGATGCCGCTGGCGGCCTGCTGCGGCGCAATCTCCACCAGCACCGGAGAAATCTGCAACGCTGCGCCCAGCGCCAGCCCTGTCCATAAGGACAGACACGCCGCCCACCACGCCCGCCACCGCACCCGCATCGGGGCGGCCACTAGAAGTAAACCGTGGCGGTGACCGTGGACGAATAGTTATCAGGAGCTGGCGTCGTCTGTACCGGCACGATGCCATTGACCACCAGCGCCTGCGCCGTGCCGTTGCCGACGCCGCTGACGCGGTCGGCAACCTGGGCATCGCCCCAGACCACGGTCTGGCTGCCGGGTTTGTACAACTGATAGGAAACGGTGGCGGTATTGGCGCCCGTGGCGCTCAAGAAGCGGGTGGTGGCAGTGGAGCCGGTGCCGGTGCCTGCGCTTAATCCCACGGCGTAGGGCGTGGTATTGCTGCACGTGACGTTGAGTGTGGTGGATCCGGTAACGGCAGAATTCAACACGCCGTGCGCGCCAAATGCCAGATCATTCGCCGCAATGGCGCAGTTGGCATTAATGGTCAGCGTGACGTTGAACGTGGCCGTTGCGGTCGATTGCGCATACACCATGCCGGGAACCATGGCCGCGCCCATCAATGACAAGGTTGCTGCATACGAGGACAAGCGTTTCATCAGGAAACCCTCCACCAAATAGTTGCCCTATCAAGTTGCACCCTATGACCTGCCAGGAATTAATCGTACGTCGAATAAATATCGGCAGCACGGATTAGTTTCAAATTAGCAGGCGGATTATTACTTTTTTTAACCAGCCGGCGGGGAAAAACAATAATAAAACAAAGCCATGCACTATGACATTTCCGCATTTTTGACCTGTACATTTAGATATAAGTGAATACCCACCTGCGGTGTCACGCCGTCACACTTCAAATCCCCACTCAATCCCGCGCAGCAACATTAATCCGGCGCGCGCATACACCGGTTTCAAACAGGTGTTTATTAGCGCTTGCCAGCGTTCAGTGCCAATAATCGGCGCGGTCGTATTTGGTATGACCGTTTGAATGGCGGGTTAATGCATGACGGTAATGGATCGGTGCAACGCCGGTCAGTGCAACAGCGGCGATCCCGTCACCCCGGTCCTGACGAAGCGTTGAATCGTGATGCCGCATTAGAATCAATGCTTCCGATTCCGGACACCTCGCCCGGATCATCCGTCCGCGCCCCCACCTCCGATGCTCTCCTTCGCCCGCAACACCGTATATCCGGCAGGCGCCGGCTTGCCCGCCTCCGAGCGCCTGGGCGCGCTGCTGGCCGTCATGCTGGCCGTCTGCATGGCAAGCCTGGACACGGCCATCGCCAACACGGCGCTGCCCACCATTGCGCGCGATCTGTCCGCCAGCGATGCCGGTTCCATCTGGGTCATCAGCGGTTATCAATTGGCGATGGTGGCCGGCCTGTTGCCCGCCGCCGCGCTGGGCGAAATCCTGGGTCATCGGCGTGTGTACATCGTGGGACTGGTGGTATTCACGTTGTCGTCGCTTGCCTGCGGCCTGGCGCCGTCGCTGCCGGCGCTGGTGGTCGCGCGGATTCTGCAAGGGCTGGGCGCGGCGGGCGTGATGAGCGTGAACGGCGCGCTGCTGCGCTTCATCTTTCCGTCTCACATGCTGGGCCGAGGGCTGGGCTTGAACGCGATGGTGGTGGGCCTGTCATTCGCGGCCGGACCGACCGCCGCGTCGGCCATCCTGCTGCTGGGGTCCTGGCACTGGCTGTTCCTGATCAACGTGCCGATCGGCATCGTTGCAGCGGTGCTGGGTCTGCGCGGCTTGCCCGAAACCGCGCGCGCGCCGCATGGTTTTGACGGCGTGGCCGCCTTGCTGTGTGCGCTGACGCTGGGCTTGTTCGTACTGGGTTCCAACGAATTGGCGCATGCCGCGCCGTGGCCGCGCGTCACGCTGGAGTGGGGCGGTGCGCTGGCCAGCCTGTGGTTGCTGATGCGGCGTCAGGCGGGGCACCCCGCCCCGATCCTGGCCGTGGACCTGCTGCGCCGACCGCTGTTCGCCCTGTCGGCCGCCACGGCGGTGTGCGCGTTCGCCGCGCAGGCGCTGGCATTCGTGTCGCTGCCGTTCATGTTCCAGACGGTGCTGGGCTACAGCCAGGTGCACACGGGCTTTTTGATCACGCCGTGGCCGGTGGTCGTGGCGATCATGGCGCCCATCGCAGGGCGTCTGTCCGACAAGTATCCCGCCGGCATCCTGGGCGGCGTGGGCCTGGCCTTGCTGGCGCTGGGGCTCATCCTGCTGGCGTTGATGCCTGCCGCCCCCACGGTCTGGGATATCTGCTGGCGCATGGCGATCTGCGGCGCTGGCTTCGGCTTTTTCCAGTCGCCCAATCTGCGCGCCATCATGACATCGGCGCCGGCTTCGCGCGCGGGCGGCGCCAGCGGCATGATCGGCACCGTGCGCCTGTTGGGCCAGGCGACCGGCGCGGCGATGGTGGCGGCGTGTTTTCACGTGTCGACGACGCATGGCGCGTTGGCCGCATTGTGGCTGGGCGGCCTGTGCGCGGCGCTGGCCTGCCTGGCCAGTTTTTCACGGCTGCGCTTTGACGCGTCGGAGCCGGCGCCGGCCAGCAACACGCGGTGATCGCACGCGCGCATCAAGGGTGGAACAAGAGCGCAACAAGTCAGGGCAACTCGCAACATTGTTGCGATGTCTTTCGATATATTCGGAGACCATCCAGGCCAATTCGTAAGATGTGAAACAGTCATTAAACGGGCGCTAAATATAGACGCGCCAGGGTCGTAGTTGTCGTTGCAGCACTCGCTGTATCGGGGAACTACGCATGACACAGCTTCTGAAAGACATCACCATTCGCCGCATGATCTTGGGCACCTTGATCATGATCAGTCTTCTCTTAACTGGCCTGTCGGCCATCAGCGTCAACGGATTACACAGCGCCGGCCAGGCGCTAGCCGCCAGCAACGAACTCCTGCACGAAGTTTCTGCCCTGTCCCGGGTCAACGATCAAATCATGCGGGCGCGGCTGCGCCTGTCGCGTCAACTGGAATACGCCAGCGATGGCCAGACGGCCCAGGCGGCCGAAGAGGGGCGCAGCATCGACGCTGCGCTGAACGAAGCCCGCAAGCAGCAGGCGGCCTTTATCGAGCTGGCGAAACAGGATGCGCCAGCGGCCGTTCTGGAACCCATGCAGGCCAGCTTCGATGCGCTGGTCAACGGCGGCATCACCGTGCAACGCCAACATCTGGACGCCGGCGACATCGCCCGCGCGCGCAGCCATGCGGCCAGCGCCGTGGTGACCGCCAGCCGCGCCTTCGGCCAAAGCATCGAACGCTACGAGGCCTACGCCAAGGAACGTGAAACGCAGCTGCTGAACGACGCGGCGGGCAAGCGCCAAAGCGCGTACATCGGCATGGGCGCCGTGCTGGGCATCTGCCTGGTGCTGCTGATCCTGGGTGACCGATACGTGGTGGCATTCGTGCGCCGGCCGCTGGACGACATCAAAGGCCACTTCCAGCGCATTTCCACGGGCGACCTCACCGCGCCCATTCCGCCGTTCGGCAACAACTGTGTGGGTCAGATCATTCCTTACCTGGCGCAGATGCAGGAAAGCCTGGTGCGCACCGTACATGCCGTGCGTGAAGGCGTGGTTGAAATCAATACCGGATCAAGCGAAATCGCGGCCGGCAACCAGGACTTGTCCAGCCGCACCGAACAGCAGGCTGCCTCGCTGGAACAAACCGCCGCCAGCATGGAACAGCTGCTGTCCACCGTGACCAGCAACGCCGAAAACGCGCGTCAGGCCAATCAGATGGCCACCACCGCCAGCGCGGTCGTTCAGCGCGGCGGGCAGGCGGTCAAGGAAGCCGTGAGCACCATGCGCGAAATCGCGCAGGACTCGGGCCGCATCGAAGCCATTGTGAGCGTGATCGACGGCATCGCCTTCCAGACCAACATCCTGGCCCTGAACGCGGCGGTGGAAGCGGCGCGCGCGGGCGAAGAGGGTAAGGGCTTTGCCGTGGTGGCTGGCGAAGTGCGATCGCTGGCGCAGCGCAGCGCGGGCGCGGCCAAGGAAATCAAGCAATTGCTCAGCACGTCCGGCGCTACGGTGCAGGCGGGCTCGGCGCAGGTTGAGGCCGCTGGCCGGACGATGGAGGAAATTCTGGCGACCATCGAGCGGCTGACGATGCTGGTCAACGACATCGCCACCGCCTCGCAGGAGCAGGTGACCGGTATCGATCAGGTCAACACCGCCGTGACGCAGATGGACCACGTCACGCAGCAGAACGCCGCGCTGGTCGAAGAAGCCGCCGCCGCCGCGACCTCGCTGGAAATGCAGGCGCAACGCCTGCAAGGCGCGGTCAGCGCGTTCCGCCTGCCGATGCAGATCCAGGACCAGCGTACGCTCGCGCTGGCGGCCTGAGGCTGGGTGTCTGCCTTCAGGCGCGGTCACGCCGCGACCTGAAGGGCGGACGCATTAGAGCGCAGACGCATCCACCAAGGCCCCATGGCGCACCACGCGCTTGGGGATGTCACCGCCCACCCAGTACGCCAGCTCCGACGGATGGCCGACTTCCCACACGACGAAGTCAGCCATCTTGTCCGCTTCCAGCGTGCCGTGCGTGGCGTGCAGGCCCAAGGCCCGCGCCGCATGCACGGTGGCGCCAGCCAACGCTTCTTCGGGCGTCATGCGAAACAGCGTGCACGCCATGCTGAGCATCAGGCGCAACGACAGCACCGGCGACGTGCCGGGATTCAGGTCGGTGGAAATGGCGATGGGCACGCCGTGCCGGCGCAGCAGCGCCAGGGGCGGCAACTGCGTTTCCCGCAGCGCGTAGAACGCGCCGGGCAACAGCACCGCCACCGTGCCGGCCTCGGCCATGGCCAGCACATCGGATTCAGTCAGGTATTCCAGATGATCGGCCGACAGCGCGCCATAGCGCGCGGCCAGGCTTGCCCCATGCAGTGACGACAGCTGCTCGGCATGCAGCTTCACCGGCAAGTCCAGGTGCTTGGCCGCCTGGAACACGCGTTCGACTTGGTCGGGCGTGAAGGCCAGGTGCTCGCAGAAAGCGTCCACGGCATCGACCAGGCCTTCGGCTGCCAGCACCGGCAACATGCGCCGCGCGACCTCGTCGATGTAGTCGTCCGCGCGCCCCCGGAACTCGGGCGGCAACGCATGCGCGGCCAGACAGGTGGCCTGCACGGTCAGCGGCAGCGTCTGCCCCAGCCGCCGAGCCACGCGCAGCATCTTGCGTTCATTGGGCAAGTCCAGCCCATAGCCCGACTTGACCTCCAGCGTGGTAACGCCATCGCGCAGCAGATGCAGCGCGCGCCGGCGGGCGCTGACGTAGAGTTCGTCTTCGGAAGCCTCGCGCGTGGCGCGCACCGTGCTGGCGATGCCGCCGCCCTGCGCGGCGATCGTGGCGTAGTCCACGCCCTGCAAGCGCTGCTCGAACTCGCGGCTGCGGTCGCCGCCAAACACCAGATGGGTATGGCAATCGATCAGGCCGGGCGTGACCCATGCGCCGCCCAGATCATGGATGTGCGCCGCCTCCACGGCAGGCAGCTGCGCCTCGGGGCCGATCCATTCAATGCGATCGGCACGCGTCACGATGGCCGCGTGTTCAATCAGGGAATAGGCGCCACCCGCCATCGTGGCGGCGTGGCAGTGTCGCCAGACCTGTCTCATGCACTTCTCCTTGAAGCAGGCGCGGCAGGGCTTGCCCCGGCCGCGCCGCGTCGATCAATCCGAACCCTGCGCCACCGGCACGGGTTCGCCATCATCCGGGCGATTGGGGTACACCCAGAACCGGTACGCCACGCACAACAGCGCAATCCACAACACGCCCACGGCCAACGCCGTCTGCGTGCCAGGGAAGTAGCCCAGCACCGCAATCACGAACACCATGAACGCAATCGCCAGCAACGGCCCCACCGGCCAGAACGGCACCGGGAACTTCAGCGCCGCGACCTCTTCGGGACGCATCTTGCGCCGCATCGCCACCTGCGACAACAGGATCATCAGCCACACCCACACCGTGGCGAAGGTAGCGATAGAGGCGATCAGCATGAACACATCCTTGGGAATCAGATAGTTCAGCAACACGCCCACCAGCAGCGCCACCGACATCACCACCACCGTCATCCACGGCACGCCGTTGGCCGACACCGCCGCAAAGCCGCGCGGCGCCTGCCCCTGCTGCGCCATGCCGTAAAGCATGCGGCCCGCGCCGAAGATGTCGCTATTGATGGCTGACACCGCCGCGGAAATCACCACGATGTTCAGGATGGTGGCCGCCGAACCGATGCCCAGGCTGTCGAAGATCTGCACGAACGGGCTGCCTTTGCTGCCGATCTGCGTCCACGGGAAGATGGACATCAGGATGAACAGCGTCAGCACATAGAACAGCAGAATGCGCAGCGGCACGGCGTTGATGGCGCGCGGAATGGTGCGGCCCGGATCCTTGGCTTCGCCTGCGGTGATGCCGATGATTTCGATGCCGCCAAACGCAAACACCACCACCGCCAACGACGCAATCAGCCCGCCCACGCCGTTGGGCATGAAGCCGCCGTGCTCCCAAAGGTTATGCACACCCGTTGCGACGCTGTCCGTACCCAGCCCGAAGCCGAACAGCATGATGCCCAGCCCGCCCGCGATCATCGCGACAATCGCGCCCACCTTCAGCAGCGACAGCCAGAATTCCAGCTCGCCAAACACCTTCACGGAAAGCAGGTTGATGGCGCCGATGAAGCACACGATGGATAGCACCCAGATCCAGCGCGGCACATCGGGATACCAGAAGCCCATGTACAGCCCGAACGCGGTGATGTCGGCCAGGCAGACGATGATCATCTCAAACGCGTACGTCCACCCCGTCAGAAAGCCCGCGACGGGGCCAAGATAATGCGTGGCGTAATGCCCGAATGAACCCGACACGGGGTTGCGCACCGCCATCTCTCCCAGTGCGCGCATCACCATGTACACGGCGGCGCCGGCCACCAGATAGGCCAGCAACACCGATGGGCCGGCCGCTTGGATGGCCTTGGCCGACCCGTAGAACAGGCCCGTGCCGATGGCCGACCCCAACGCCATGAAGCGGATGTGCCGGGCGTTCAACCCGCGCTTGAGTTCCTGCGGGTTTGCCGGTGTGTCCGGGGCGTCCGGCTGCGTGCTTGTGTGCATTTCTGTCTCCCTCGTTGTTATAGGCGTACAGCAACAAGCGCCGCGAATACGCCTTCTTCGGGCGTGTGCGCGCGGCGCGGTGATCGCGGCCGGGCAGCGCCGGCCGCAACATCTGCATCAAAGGCTGGGCAGCAGTCCCGCCGGCATCAGGCCGTTCATGACCTGCGCGGCAATGAGGCCGCTGGCCGCCGCGATGTCGGGCGCGAAGAAGCGGTCTTCTTCGTAATGCGGCACCTGCTCGCGCAGCACCCGGCGCGCCGTTTCAAGCTGCGGCGATGTCTTCAGGCCTGCACGGAAATCCAGCCCCTGGCACGCACCCAGCCATTCAATGGCCAGGATGTCGCGCACGTTCTCGGCCATGGCCCACAGCCGCTTGCCCGCGTTGGGCGCCATCGACACGTGATCTTCCTGGTTGGCCGACGTGGGCATGCTGTCCACGCTGGCCGGATGCGCCAGCGCCTTGTTGTCGCTGGCCAGCGCCGCCGCCGTCACCTGCGCAATCATGAAGCCCGAATTGACGCCGCCCTTGCTGACCAGGAACGGCGGCAGCTGCGACATGTGCTTGTCCATCATCAGCGCGATGCGGCGTTCGGCCAGCGCGCCGATTTCGGCCAGCGCCAGCGCCAGGTTGTCGGCCACCAGCGCCACCGGTTCGGCATGGAAGTTGCCGCCGGAGATCACGTCGCCTTGCGCCACGAACACCAGCGGGTTGTCGGACACGGCGTTCGCTTCAATCTGCAAGACCTGCGCTGCGTGACGGATCTGCGTCAGGCAGGCGCCCATCACTTGCGGCTGGCAGCGCAGCGAATAGGGGTCCTGGACCTTTTCGCAGTCGGCATGCGAATGGCCGACCTCGCTGTCATCACCGAGCAGGCTGCGGTAGACAGCGGCCACCGCGATCTGGCCGGGCTGGCCGCGCGCGGCGTGGATGCGGGCGTCGAACGGCACGCGCGAACCCAGCATGGCTTCAACGCTGAGGCTGCCGCACACCAGGCCCGCCGCCATCATGTCTTCCGCTTCGAACAAGCCGCGCAGCGCAAAGGCCGTGGACACCTGCGTGCCGTTCAACAGCGCCAGGCCTTCCTTGGCGGCCAGCGTCAGCGGCACAAGGCCGGCGCGCGCCAGCGCTTCGTGCGCGGGCAGCCATTCGCCCTGATAGCGCGCGCGGCTTTCGCCCAGCAGCACCAGCGACATGTGCGCAAGCGGCGCCAGGTCGCCCGATGCGCCCACCGAACCCTTAAGCGGAATATGCGGATACACGCCGGCATTGACCAGCGCGATCAGGCTGTCGATGACGTGGCGGCGGATGCCGGAGTAACCGCGCGCCAGGCTGTTGATCTTCAACACCATGATCAGGCGCACCATCGCGTCGTCCAGCGCTTCGCCCACGCCGGCCGCATGCGAACGCACCAGCGACGTCTGCAAGGCCTGCAAGTCTTCGCGCGCAATCTTGGTGGATGCCAACAGGCCAAAGCCGGTATTGATGCCGTACACGGTGCGGCCTTCGGCGATGATGCGTTCAACCGTGGCCACGCTAGCGTCGATGGCCTGAGCAGCGCTGGGATCCAGCGTCAGGCGCACGGGCTGCTGATAGACGCGCCGCAGATCCGACAGCGTCAAATGGCCCGGTTTCACATGCAATTCCATTCTTCCTCTCCTACGCCGGATATCCGGCTTCTTGCGATTGTTGTTATGCGAGCTGCTCTGCCGGCCGGTCTATCCGGGACCCTCGTCGCGCGAACAGGTAATACAGAATGCTGGGTACGACCAGGCCGATGATCCACGAGATATCGACCCCGCCCAGCCGCTCGACCATCGGCCCCGTGTACAGCTTGGTGGAGATGAACGGCATCTGCACCAGCACGCCGAAGGCATACACAAGGATGCCCGGCCAGTTCCAGCGGCCATAGCGGCCGTTGGGGTCGGACAGCGCCGCCACGTCATAGCGTTCACGATTGACGAAGTAGTAGTCCACCAGGTTCACCGCGCTCCACGGCACGAAGAAGGCCAACAGGAACAAGATGAATGACTTGAACGCGTTCAGGAACGAATGCTGGCCAATCAACGCCACCGCCGTCGCTGCGCCCACGATCAGCACCACGGCCACCGCGCGTTGCCGGCGCGAAATCTCGACATGGCCGCGAAAGCCGCTGACGATGGTGGCGATGCACATGAAGCTGCCGTAGGAATTCAGCGTGGAAATGGTGACCTTGCCGAACGCGATGCTGAAGTACAGCAGCGCCGCCGTCGCCCCGGTCCCGCCCAGGCCCACGATGTACGCGACTTCGCGCCCCGCGAACTGGCCGGCCGCCATGGCCGCCGCCAGAACGCCCAGCACCATGGCGATCTGCGCGCCCACCACCGAACCCAGGCCCACCGCCAGGAAGGTCTTGGCCGAAGACGTTTTGCTGGGCAGGTAGCGCGAGTAGTCCGCCACGTAGGGGCCGTAGGCAATCTGCCAGGACGCCGCCAGCGACACC